>CALAGJ010000039.1 GCA_937892395.1 uncultured Parafilimonas sp. | reverse complement strand
ATGGCACATTTCTTCTTATTCTTGCACTTTTAAAATTGGTTTTTAGACAGACTGCAGTTGTGGGCAAGCCTAAGAGACACCCTATGTGCTGAATAGCACTCTAATTTACAAGCCTGCGATTATTAATTTTTAATTACATTTGTGACTGTGAATGCTGCAATACACATACAGACAAACAATCAAGTCCTAATTTGGGCTAGAGAAAGTATTGCTTTGACTAAAAATCAAGTAGTAGAGAAAACTAAAATCTCAAATAGCAAACTTAGTCAATTAGAAACAGGAGAAAAATTACCTACACTTGATGAGTTAAAGCTCCTATCAAAAGTGTATAAGAGAACTATAGCTACACTTTTATTAAACACTCCACCAAAAGAAAAGCCGTTACCAAAGGACAGAAGAACTATAAACTCTGAAAACCAAAACGTATTTCATGAAAAAACAATATTAGCTGTAAGAAAAGCCAGAGCTTTAGCAAATTCCTTTTTAGAACTCAGAAAAGATTTAGGAATAGAAACATCTAAATTTAATTTATCAGCAAAGCTTGATGATGATCCCAAAACTATAGCTAATAAAATTAGAACAATCCTAAAACTAAATGAATTAAAAACCTTTAATAGACCAAATGAAGCATTAGAATATTCTATTGAACAATGTGAAAAAATTGGGGTAGTGATTTTTCAGCTAAGTTTGATCCAAGACAATGTTAGAGGGTTTGCAATTACAGATGATGTTGTGCCTATAATTGGTATTAAAAGAGGAGGAGAAACTCCACAGTCAAAATTATTTTCTTTATTTCACGAATTAGGTCATATTATTTTGAATGAAGGAGGCATATGCGACCTATCAGACAAATCAACAATTGTAATTGAAAAATGGTGTAACGCATTTTCTGCCGAATTAATAATACCAAATGAAGAATTTTTGAACAATGAACTCGTTGTAAAATATAAAGAAGAAAATAATAAAATTTGGTCTTTAAAAGATTTGATACAAGTTGGAAGTATATTTAATGCAAGTCCACTATCAGTATTAAGATGCTTGTTAGAGAATAAATTAGTTTCTAAAGATTTTTATTCAGAGAAACACGAAAAATGGAATAAACCACAATTTGGGAGGTCAAAAAATCCAGAGGGAAGAAATATTTCTAAAGAAGCAATACAAGAAAAAGGGAGAACATATATTTCATTAGCCTTTAGAGCTTATGACAGAAATACAATTGATTTAAAAGACCTATCAGACTTCTTAGGAGTAAGACTTTCCTATATACCTAAAACTAGACAATTGCTATATAGCTAATGGAATTAAATTTCAATGAAAATAGTATTGTTTATGTTATAGATACAAGTGCTTTAATAAAATTAGAAGCTACATTTCCTCCTGAAAATGAAGTATTTGTTGCATTGTGGGAAGAAATTATTGATTTAATAAAAGCTAAGCAATTTATTACAATTGATTTTGTAGAAGACGAAATAAATAATTATGAAGGCAAAGAAGTCTATTTGAAAAATTGGATAAAAAAGTACAAAAAACATTTAATTGTAGAAACTGATATAGAAACTTTTAATCAAGCTAAACCTATTATCAATCAAGAATATTCAACAGGATTTTTTGATGCTAAAAAACAAGCAGAAGGTAAAGAAGAAGCAGACCCATACTTAATTGCATTTTGTAAAGTTCATAATTATACACTCGTTACAAACGAAAGTGAAACAAAACCTAATAAAATTCCAGCAGTTGCGAAGAAGAATGGAGTTAATTGTATAAACATTTACGACTTTCTACAACAAAGAGGAATGAAAATGCAAAGAACAAAAAAATAAAAACGCCTAACGCCCAACATTTAGACATATAGCCAAAAGCCCCCACAAAACAGCCTGCCACCATCCATAAAGACATATAAAATTAAACGAACTGGGGGCTTTTGTCTATACATTGTTCAGCAATGCCGGGTCAAACTATACAATGCAATAAAAAATCATCCCAACAGATTTTTTTAAGATGTATTGCCACTATTTTTTACCACCATCACATAAACTTTAAAATATTTCCTTTTGTATTATTCTTTTAAATTAACTGAGGGTTTTTTGGCGGTCTGATTTAGTACACAAACAGGGTGCATCACCTCACTCAAAGAAGGAAAAAATTTAATTTTTATGAATGCTATGTGCTCTTTTAAAATTGTAATGGATACTTTCAATTAATAACATTAATTTTTTTATAATATGGCTATTGATGTTTTACAAACAGTTGATATAATTGAAGCAATAGAGAATTTTCTGGAACTAAAAAGACCAAGAATTGAATTAAGAAATCAACTGGATATTGGATATAGAATGGAAGATCAAAGTATTATTCTATTTGAAATTCGACCAAAATGGGATAACCGCCAAATTATTTGTGAATATCCATTCGCTAAACCAACTTTTGTGAAAAGACAAAATAGTGTAAAGTGTTTTGGTTGAGTGCAGATTTAAAATGGCATTGCTATTTACCCTGTGCAACTGTAGTTAATTTGCAAAAATTCACAACAATTGTGGAAGAAGATAAGCATCAATTTTTTTTGGATAGTATTTATGTGAACATAAGCCTGTATGCATTTGTATTATAGCAGTAGCAACCCTTTCAGTTCCTACGAACTACCTGCTCTCCTAAAATAGATGTAAAGGTTATGTGATTTATAAAACCAGTTTTTGCCCCCTACATGATTAAACGATGCCCATCATTGCGAGTGAAACGAAGCAAATAATCAGCACAATCATTTAATCATAAAATTCAAGGTTCAAACTATACCTTTCTGATGTACATTTTGAACTGGCTTGGCGGGAAATAAGGAAGAACTTGTGTATAAGACCCATAACCAGTTGAATTGGATCTGTGATAAGCATATATTCAGTAAAATCACATTAATGCATTTTATCTTTTTTATGACTTACTTTGATAAAATGCTTTCGAAAAGTAAGTTTAGATTTGAGTAACCTAACAATTGTTAGTCTTAAAACAATACTTTTGCAAAGCTAAAAATAAAACAATGAGTACAAAGCAGGTTTATATCATGAGTGCTGTGCGCACACCTTTGGGTAGTTTTGGTGGAAGTTTAAAAGATTTTACAGCCACACAGCTTGGATCTGTAGCTATAAAAGGAGCAATTGAAAAAGCAGGTTTACAGCCTACTGATATACAAGAAGTAATAATGGGATGTGTCATACAAGCCAACTTAGGTCAGGCACCAGCCAGACAGGCAGCAAAGTTTGCCGGACTTCCGGATAGTGTTATTGCAACTACTGTCAATAAAGTGTGTGCCAGTGGAATGAAAGCCATTGCTCAAGCTGCTCAAAGTATCATGCTGGGCGATGCTGATGTTATCGTGGCCGGTGGTATGGAGAGCATGAGTAATGTGCCGTTTTATTTAAGCAATATGCGTTGGGGAAATAAATATGGTAATTCTGTGGTAACAGATGGATTGGCAAAAGATGGACTTACAGATGTGTATCATAATTATGCCATGGGCAATGCCGCTGATTTATGTGCCAGAGAATGTAATATCAGCAGAGAAGAACAAGATGCATTTGCAATAGAAAGTTATAAAAGAAGTCAGGCTGCAGTCAATGAAGGACGTTTTGCGGATGAAATTGTGCCTGTGTCAATTCCTCAGCGCAAAGGGGATCCAATTCTCTTTGCTAAAGATGAAGAAGCATTTAATGTAAAGTTTGATAAGATACCAGAATTAAAACCAGCATTTAGCAAGGAAGGTACAGTAACAGCAGCTAATGCCAGCACCATGAATGATGGCGCAGCAGCAGTTGTACTAATGAGTAAAGAAAAAGCAGATACTATGGGTTTGAAGCCCATAGGAATAATAATGAGTTATGCAGATGCAGAACAAGCTCCCGAATGGTTTACAACCACACCATCTTTGGCAGTGCCAAAAGCTGTAGCCAAGGCAGGCCTTGAAATGAAGGATATTGATTTTGTAGAATTGAATGAGGCATTCAGTGTGGTAGGCATTGCCAATATGCAGAAAATGCAATTAGATCCAGCCAAGGTAAATGTGAATGGTGGTGCAGTTTCATTGGGTCATCCATTAGGTTGTAGCGGTGCTCGTATCATTGTAACCTTGCTGCATGTACTCAAACAAAATAATGGAAGTGTAGGTGCGGCAGGCATTTGCAACGGCGGGGGCGGAGCCAGTGCCATGGTAGTGAAGCTGGCTTAATAAATCATAATCATGTACTGACCAATATTCTTTTTCGGGATATAATAAATTATTTTGTTTCTCTTGCGTTTTAAGTACATCTACATGATGATGCATACCTAAGATTTTTTACCACAAGTGATGTTTATAAAAATAAAAGGGCTGCTTGAAAAGCAGCCCCCAAAACCCCCGTAAATGACTATTTTATTAAGATCATTTTTTTAGAATCCACAGGTTTGCCATCTACAATCAAACTATAGTTGTATGTGCCGGAGCTAAGTGATCCGGCCTCTATGATAACCTGTCCATTCCCTTTTTGTGTAATGTTTACTGTTTTTACTATTACACCTTGCTGGTTTGAAATTTGCAGCATGGCAGATATAGTAGTTATTGGAATAAAATATTTGATTACAGTACTGTTATAAAATGGATTGGGTTGGTTTTGTAGCAACACAGCTTTTGATGGAAAACCGGATGCATTTGCAGATGATGAAGTAGCCGATGTTGTATTCTGCAACAAGTTTTTAAGTTCATTTATCTGCTGTTGTAAATATTCATTTACCTGTTGTTGCTTATCATTTACTATTTCCAATTCTTTAATGGCATCCTGTTGTTTTTTTACTGTGCTTTCTAAAACCTCGTTCAATTCTTGTACGGACTGTATCAGTGGAATAGTAAGCAGCTCATAACTCAGTGTATAATAATCATCATCGTTTGCTGGTTTATTTAGTCCATCAAAATTATAACCGGATGCCTTCATTGCTATTTCCACTTCTTGTGCCAATAACCCTGTGTGTATAATATTTGTAGCTGCTTCAAAGGATTGTGGTTGCAGAGATGCTACATAGTCTGCATCTTTTTTGTGTTGAAATGCATCAAACTGTTGGGTATTAAACTGGTAAGTAACGGGTCTTAGTTTTTTGATAAAATTCAAACCCGGCACATTTTGCTTTACATTGAATTTGAATCTTTGATCACTTGGAAATGAATAGGCTACTTGTCCTTCCACTTTGGTAATGGCGGTATTGCCTAACCTTATTTTGTTGCTTGCAGATACTGAGGCACTATTTCCTAATGCTGTTGCATTAATAAATGCAGTATCAGAAAGATCAGCAAAGCTACCTATTATTGTATTGGAAGATCCGGTACGATTATTATCACCCGATTGGCTTCCTATAAATGTGTTATTACTACCTGATCTATTCAATAAGCCACTGCTGTTACCCATAAAAGAATTATTGTTTCCGGTAGTAGTATTTAGTCCGGAAGAGGCTCCAAAAAAATTATTATTGTTACTGGTATTTTTACTTCCTGCTGCACTACCAAATATTGAATTATTAGCACCACTAATATTACTCAATCCGGATTCGTCTCCATAATATGAATTACCATTTCCACTTACATTCAACTCTCCACTAAGGTTTCCTGTAAAGGTATTGTTACTACCAGTTGTATTTGAAAGACCTGATCTGGAACCAAGAAAAACATTATCACTTGAGGTGGTATTTTTATTTCCTGCATTAAAACCTAAAGCAGTATTATTGGTACCAGTTGTATTGGTAAGTCCGGCAGCAGCTCCAATAAAAGTGTTGAAACTTGCAGTAGTATTGGCACTGCCAGCACTAAAACCGATAAAAGTATTACTGAATCCAGATCGGAAGAGCACA
>CALAGJ010000038.1 GCA_937892395.1 uncultured Parafilimonas sp. | reverse complement strand
GTCACGCTGCGCGCTTGCAACGTCACGCTGCGCGCTTGCAACGTCACGCTGCGCGTAAAAAAACGCGTAAAAAAAGCAGAAATTTAGTTTTTTTTTGCTTTCCATGCAACCAAACACAATTTTGTTTGTCTATATACCGTTCTGTAACAGTTAAAAACTTTAAAATCAATTATCCAATGAAAAAAGTCTATTATCCTCGAACCGAGGGCAACGTACCAAAGTATTTTAGCAACATTGCTAATTTACTGAACACTAAATTAGCTGCCAAATATGGCGTTTCTGCCACCGATTTGGCATTGATAAACGACTATAACCAACAAATACCGCTTGTTATAGCCAAAGCACACGACGATGCACAAATAGCACAGGCAAGTACCAACACCAAAAACACTACACTTAGCAATGCTAAAACGGCGCTAAAACGAGTAATAAGCAACCTAACTACTAATCCCGATTTTGACGAAGCCGACGCCGAAGCAATGGGTATCCGTCAGCAAAAAAAAGTAGTTGACCCCAACGATGCCAAAGCCCATATTACAGGCATTACCGTGCTACCCGACCAAGTAATTATTGATTGGGCAAAAGGACAAATGCACGGCGTATTGGTAGAAGCAAGCTACGATGGGGCAAACTGGGTAAAACTAGACAAAGACAACCGCTCGCCCTACGAAGATACCCGTAAAAATCAAGTACATCAACAAGCCGAAACCCGCCATTATCGCCTACGCTATATCTATAAAGACCAATTAGTGGGGCATTACTCCGATGTGGTAAAAGCCGAGGTTGCTATTTATTAGCTGTTGATTGTCCATTAGTAGTTAGTAAAATTAATATTGTCGGGTAAAAGTGGAGCTAAATAAAACCACTAAGCAACTAAGCCACACTAAGCGCCCAAGCAAAGTAATAGAACACAGATGATACGGATTTGACAGATACGCCACAGATTTTATCGGTGAAAATCCGTTTAATCCGTATTATCTGTGTTCCAAAAACAAAGAATTATGTACCAATAAAATAAAGTACGACCCGACAGTATTAGCTTGAAAGACTACTCAGTGAAAAACGGGCAATTTAGAAGAGCATAAATCTTTTCTAAATTGCCCGTTTTTGTGTAATGACTTTTGGTTGATGTACTGATAATGGGGTGTAGATTAAAACAAATCGCCTACTTTGCCGCTTAGTGGAGGTATTTTACCCAAGTGTTTGTAGGCAATATCGGTGGCTTCGCGCCCGCGTGGTGTGCGTTTTATGTAGCCCTCTTGCACCAAAAAGGGTTCGTATACCTCTTCTATGGTGCCGGGTTCTTCGCCAATAGCCATGGCAATGGTGCTAATGCCTACGGGCCCGCCCGAAAACTTATCAATGATGGTTGCCAATATGCGGTTATCCATTTCGTCTAACCCATGCTCATCTACATTCAATGCTTTTAATGAATGTTCTGTAATATTCATATCAATCACACCATTCCCGAGCACCTGTGCAAAATCCCTTACCCTTCTCAGTAACCCGTTCGCAATTCTTGGTGTACCGCGGCTACGGCCTGCAATTTCAGTAGCAGCATCGCTGGTGATCTTTGTGTTTAATATTCCTGCACTTCTCACCAGGATTCTTTTCAACGTTTCGGCATCGTAATACTCAAGTCTGGATTTAATACCAAAACGGGAAAGCAACGGTGCCGTTAATAAACCACTACGCGTAGTAGCGCCGATAAGTGTGAAAGGATTAAGATTGATCTGCACACTTCTTGCATTAGGACCACTATCGATCATGATATCGATGCGATAATCTTCCATGGCTGCATATAAATATTCTTCCACTACCGTACTGAGGCGATGTATTTCGTCGATGAACAATACATCATTGGGTTCAAGGTTGGTAAGTAACCCGGCAAGATCAGCAGGTTTTTCTATCACCGGCCCGGATGTTTCTTTAATATTCACCCCCATTTCATTGGCTACAATCCTGCTCAGCGTAGTCTTGCCTAATCCAGGAGGGCCATGAAATAAAATATGATCCAATGCCTCCCCACGCATACGGGCAGCTTTTATGAAAATTACTAAATTTTCTATGATTTGTTCCTGCCCTTTAAACTCATTTATGACCGCAGGCCTTATATTATTTTCAAACTCCTTTTCGGCAGCAGATAATTTTGATTTATCTGCTTGGAGATTATTGTTTGACATGTGCCGCAAGGTAGGGATTTTATAAGCAGAGTGCAACCATACATGAGGTGAACCATGAAGGTGTTGAGATAAAAATATGGCATACCTGTGGTTAGAGTATTTGTTTCGGTTACAATGGTAATTTTATAAATAGTTTAAAATTCTAACTATTGAATTTGTAAGGTTCCTATCAATAAAAAATCTCCCCTGCGGGGAGACTTTTTGTTTAGTTTTTCATACTTATATTCATTAACCAAATATGCCACCTTTACGAAGGCTTTTTACACCCTCGCCAATTTTATATCCATTTTGATAAATCTGAATTTTGTAGTTGCCTTCTTGGTATTTCCCATTTTCAGGTTTCCAGTCAAAACTTACGGGAGTGCGACGGCCTTGCTCATATTGCACACTTACTTTATTACTAAACACTTTGTCACCATCTTCACGGGTAGTAAAACTGCCACTACCATTTTCAGGCATGGTGATAGGATTTCCATCAGGTCCAAACATGCATACATACAATTCTTTGTTTCCGCTAGAAGAAATTCTATTTTCATCCAAATCAAATGATACACGAAATACATCTACACGTTTAGCTTTTGTTGTTGTTTTTTCCTTACCACTATTCTTTAAGTTGATAGAAGTAATATTGATATTGCTAGCATGAAGGGTGGAACCCACATCTTCTACTCTTGCTTTTTCCGCCTGTGTGGATGCCAGATTATCTTCCACTACTTTTTTCTCAGCAGATATTGTTTCTTTATCTGTAGTCAACTGTTGGTTAGCAACGGTCAGCTCGCCATTTTGCTTTTTTAATTCTTCCACTTCTGCAAGTAGATCTGTGATTTTGCCATTTAGTTCAGCAATCATTTGTCTTGCCTTGGCTATATCACCATCTTTCTTTTTTAGTTCCGTTCTGATTTTTGATTTCAGGTTATCAATTTCAGTTTTGCGCTGTGCCAATTCACCTTGCAATTGTGTATTATTTCCAATCATGGAATCCATACGTGCAAGGGCATCATTATATTCAGATTCTACCTGACTACGAGCACTGTCAACAGAAGTATATTGCTGCTCTAATTGGGTAATTGTTTCTTTTGACTTACTTTTATCATAAACGATATAAGCCCATGTGCCAAGCAAAGCTGCTATTAGTACACCGTAAATTATTTTACGATTGTCTTTTTGGGGACTTTGTGAGGGCTGGCCACTTGTGGATGGATAACTTGAATAACTCATATTTTAAAATTTAAAGTAAATGTATGTTCAATAGTTCTTCTTTGTTTAATCATCTGGTTATTGATATAGAAACCGTACCAGAATATGCTGCTTTTAATCTGATGCCAACTGAGTGGCAGATTTTATGGGAAGAGAAAATTTCCAAAACCATGCCAGAAAGTTCAAACCCCGAACAAAGCTACAAGCAACGTGGTGGTATTCTATCGGAGTTTGGGAAAATTATTTGTATCTCTACGGGGTACTTTGTATCAGATACAAATGGGCAGTTTGTATTTAAAGTAAAAAGTATTTATGGCGATAATGAATTGGCATTATTGCAAAAGTTTATTGCCTGGTGCGATGCCTTTAAAAAGCATAATCCTGCACTGAAATTTGCAGGTCATAATATTAGGGAATTTGATATACCATATATATGCAGGCGTTTGTTAGTACATGCTCAAATGCCTCCAACCTATTTAGACCTAAGTAGTTTCAAACCTTGGGAACATTCACATACCGATACATTGCAACTCTGGAAATTTGGTGATTACAAAAATTATATCTCATTAAACTTACTTACACATGTTTTGGGCATTCCCACACCAAAAACAGATATGGATGGCAGTCAGGTACAAGATGTTTATTACCAAGATAATAATATTGAAAGGATTGTTACTTATTGCCAACAGGATATCATTGCTGTTGCAAATATTCTGCTTAAGTTTTCAGCAAAACCTTTGCTCACCACATCTCAAATTGAATTGATAGAAGGGGTAAGGGTGTAAGAAACAATTGATTGAATAATTTTATCCAAATGAATTTTAAGTGGCAATAAAAATTTCTAAATGAGTATGCGTTAATTATAAATAAATCAGCTGCATAACTTAAATATATCAAGGTAGTATTGGTTTTTTCATTTTCAAATCATTATATGATTTATAAAAATTTCCTACCCATTCTTTTCTTTTTATGTACATTCTTTTTCATCTCTTGCAAAAAAGATGTAACCTCAAATATGGAGTCTTCATCTTCCAACAACAATACAATCAATTCAACCATCATCGCCACGCCATCTGCCTATTGGGATAGTGTATTTACACGATATGGCAATGGATGGACCGGTGGTGATATAGCCTATTCTTATAGGCTTCCGGACGGACGTAGTGTATGGTTATTTGGTGATTCCTTTTTAGATACTGTGTTTTCTAATAGACGCCGCCCGGTGGGGGGTTTTACGCATAGTGTGTTTACCACCACAAGACATTTGGGCGAAGATTTTACAACAATTGTAGGGGGTAGTTTTGAAAACCCTGAAACCCTGTTCCCTGCTGAAGATCCCATACAATATTGGAGCAACTGTGCTTTTACAAATACATCCGGAACGAAACTATATGTGCAATTGGTAACCATACAAACTACTGGTGAGGGTGGTTTATTTGGATTCGAAACTATTGGCAATGCAACGGGGGTAATGAAACTGCCAAGCAAGGAGTTAGAACGCATTGTTACAACAAATAACAGTGGTTTAATAGACTGGAGCAGCAGTACTTACGAAGAGGGCAATTATGTATATCTGTATGGTGTGGAAAGTACCAAGTACAATAAGTTTGTATATGTAAGTAGACTCAGCAGAAATGCTCCTTTTAAAAACCCACAATATTGGAATGGCACAAGCTGGATTGGAGATAGTGCACAGGCAGTACGCATTCATGATGGCGTATCAGAACAGTTTAGTTTTTTTAGACATAAAGGAAAATATTATTTACTCAGTCAGGCAAAATTGTTGGACGATGATATTTATATCTGGGATGCAGCAAGCCCTACTGGTCCATTTACAAGAAAAAGAAGGGTATATAAAACTCCACAGGATGGAGGAAATATTTTAACCTATAGTGCTACTGTGCACTATGAGTTTACAGAAAATGATAAGCTATTGGTTGGCTATTGTACAAACAGTTTAGATGTAAAAGATATTTTTCAAAATGCCGATAATTATAGACCCTACTTTATAACAGTTGAAAACTGGCAATAACAAATATTGTGGGATGAATATGAACCACATTCATAAATTACTTTCAAAACAATTTTGATGAAACACACATCGCAAATAGCAAAGCACCTCAGGGAACTATTCTTTGGAGGAAACTGGACTTGGTCCAACTTCAAGCAGCATGCAGAACACATAGATTGGAAATTAGCTACAACAAAGCTACATTCTTGCAATTCCATTGCAGTACTATTACACCATGTAACCTATTATGTACATATTCAAATCAAAGTATTGTCTGGCGGTCCTTTGGAAGGTAAAGATGCCTTGAGCTTTACACATCCTCCTATCCATAATCAGGAGGATTGGGAGCAAATGCAAGCTACTACATGGCAGGCCGTAGAGCAATTAGTTGCTTTAATAGAAGCTATGCCTGACGAACAATTATTTGACCATTTTTCAGTAGAAAAATATGGAAATTATTATCGTAATCTATTGGGCTTAATCGAGCACAGCCATTATCACTTGGGGCAAATGGTACTCATCAAAAAAATATTGCAGCAAGATATGCCTCAATAAAAATAGCAACAATTACATTTGCACCGATTCAGGTGTACGCCTTGCGTACTTAAAAGGGAAGTCCGGTGGAGTTTACAACAACAATATTCCGGCGCTATCCCCGTAGCTGTAAAGGTTTCACTTACGTGAAATGAATGTGCTACAACCACTGTCCGGCATCAATGCAGGATGGGAAGGTAACATTCAGACCGAGCCAGAAGACCTGCCTGTTTCAAATAAACATTTTTCAGCTTTCGGGTGAAAGGTTGAGACAGGGGTGGGGGCATCCTTATTTCTATACTTTTTTATTTCGGAAGCAGTCACATCTAAAAACATTTTCAAAGAAAATGAGAAAAAAATTTTTAGTGATGGCTGCTGTATGTTTCAGCAGTTACGCACAGAGTCAGGACACCACAAGTGTCAATCAGTTAAATGAAGTAGTAATAACCGCTACAAAATTTCAACAAAAACAGAACACCACGGGCAAAGTGGTATCCGTTATTGACAAGGAAATGCTTCAGCGCAATGCTGGCAAAACAATTACTGAAATCATCAATACACAAACAGGTGTATTCATTAATGGAGCTAACAACAATTTGGGTACGAATCAAGATGTTTATTTTCGTGGTGCCTCTTCGGGCAATACACTCATTCTAATAGATGGCATACCGGTAGGCGATCCTTCACAGATCAATAATTCATTCGATTTAAATAGCTTGGCCATTGGTCAAATAGAGCGAATAGAAATTTTAAAAGGCGCACAGAGTACATTGTGGGGTAGTGATGCTGTAGCTGGTGTTATTAACATCATTACAAAAAAAGGTGGAGCACAATTATTTGCACCTTCTGCTTTACTGAGCTATGGTAGTTACAATACCTTTAGGGGAAGTGTAGGCGTGAATGGCAGCCTATCAAATTTTAGTTACAACCTCAATTATAATCTTACAGACAGTAAGGGTTTTTCAGCTGCCTATGATAGTACTGATAAGGCAAATTTTGATGATGATAAATTTAATCAAAGTAATTTACAGGCAAATTTTGGGTATAAAATCAGCAACCGATTTTCAATAAAAGGATTCTATACTGATACTAGGTACAAATCTAATATTGATGCCGGCGCATTTACAGATGATAAGGACAACACGATTGACAATAAAACGAATATTCAAAACCTTGAATTGGCCTACCATGCAGATAAATTAAAATTGCATTTATCTCAAACATTTGTAAATGCTGAAAGAGTATTTTTGGATGATAGTACAGATGTAGGTGGCTTTGCCACTTATGCCAAAGGCAACTATAATGGAAATTCCTCCATTACAGAGTTGTATGGAAACATTGCGTTAGCAAAAAAACTTTCCTTAGTCTCCGGCATGCAGTACCTCACACAAAAAACAGATCAGAGCTATTTTAGTATCAGTTTTTTTGGACCGTTTCAAACAGCACTGGGTGATAGCGCAAAAGCGAATAATTTTTCGCTCTATAATTCGCTCTTACTCACTGATGTAAATGGGTTCAATCTGGAAGCCGGCTTCCGATATAATAAGCATAACATTTATGGTGATAACACTACGTTTTCATTGAATCCATCTTATAATGTAGATGCACATACAAAGATATTTGTAAATATTTCTTCTGCCTATAAAATACCATCGCTGTATCAGTTATACAGTGAGTATGGCAACAAAGCTTTAAGCCCTGAAAAAAGTGTAAATTATGAAATAGGTGTACATGCTACCAGCAGCAATAATAAAAATGGATACCGAATAGTAGCATTCAAAAGAGACATCAAAGACTTGATAATTTTTTATACCGATGCAAACTTCTTTAGCCAATATATCAACAGAGACGAGCAGCATGATTATGGCTTTGAAGCAGAGAGCAATATTGCAATGGGCAAAATAGGCAATTGGGTCACAAATCTCACTTATATAGACGGTGAAGGGGAGAATGAAAATGTGAAGCTGCGCAATCTTTATCGCAGACCAAACTTTGTATTGCATAGTACAATAAGCATACAACCTGCAAAGGGTTTAACACTATCTCCATCTTTTCGTTTTGTAGGCACTAGGCTGAAAGGTGAGTTTGATGCGGGTCCGGATACACAGCCACAATATTATACGATTGATTTTTATGCAGGATATTCTTTTGCAAAACATTTTCGTGCCTTTGCAGATCTTAGAAATATAACCAATCAGCAATATTTTGATGTGGTAGGTTATAATAGTAGGCGGTTTAATATGATGGCAGGCATTGCCTATAATTTTTAAAATTAAATCATCCAAAAGCGGATGGCTTCTGTCGTCCGCTTTTATAAAAAAAAAATAATATGACTACAGAAAAATTTAATCCACGTTTTATTGTACTTGCGTTATTTATGGTTGTAGTGGCAGCCATGCGCATACCCAATGCAGCATCCCTAACGCCATGGAGTAATTTTACCCCAATTGGCGCTATGGGTTTATTTGGTGGTGCATATTTTACAAAACAATGGAAGGCAATTTTATTTCCGTTGCTTACACTATTCATTAGTGATCTGATTATTAATAGTTTTGTTTTTCATGGTAAATATGGAATCATGTACAGTGGTTGGTATTGGATTTATGGCATATTTATTTTAATCAGTTTTATAGGCAAATGGATGCTAAAAAATGTGGTCACAAAAAATGTAATTATTGCTGCTGTTATTGCTGCACTTGCACATTGGGCTATTGCAGATTTTACAGTATGGGCCGGCGGCGGCATGGATATACGTACAGGTCAGCCTTTGAGCAGAGATATGAGTGGTTTGCTACAGTGTTATATACAAGGTTTTCCTTTCATGAGAAATTTTTTAGTGGGTACAATTGTTTATAGTGGTATCTTATTTGGCGGTTTTGAATGGCTCAAACAATATCAACCAAAATTGGCATAGGCATAATGCAAGTACTATGTAAATTGATTTGTAAATAATAAATAGTTCAGTTTATGGTTGCCTGTTCATTCCTGCCTGCTGCTACACAAATGATCTACGATATGGGCCTGCAGCACTTACTGCACGGTGTTACCTTTGAATGTCCTTCACCTGCTCTTGCAGAAAAAATAAAAGTAGTGCGCTGTGTAATGGAAGGCAAAAATTACAGCAGTGCTGAAATTGATAAAATATTTTCTGCCAGCAAAGCACAAGGTAAAAGTTTGTACTATGTAGATGAAATACAACTGCATCAAATACAACCGGATGTCATCTTTACACAGGATACCTGTGAAGTATGCCAGATAGATACAAAATGTACTGCTGCCGCAGTTGCCAATCTCATAAAGCAACCCCAACTTATTCCCCTTACGCCAAATAATTTAACAGATGTTTTTTCCACAGCCATCACTATAGCTAGGGCTTTGGGACAGGAGGAATCAGCTTATACATACCTATCTCATTTACAAAAAAAAACAGATACTGTTTTAGACAAACTGCGCTTGCATAAAATGCCTTTAAAAAGGGTAATGCTCATGGAGTGGATTGAGCCTATTTATAATTGTGGGCATTGGATTCCCTTTCAGATAGCACATGCAGGTGGTATTGATATGCTGAGCAATCCGGCGGGAGATAGCATTGTAACCCCTTGGGAAAAAATAGTAAAGTATAATCCCGAAGTAATAGTTATTGCACCTTGTGGTTTTCATATCAATAGGGCAATGGAAGAAATGCATTTGCTCACAATGCAGCATGGCTGGAATCAAATAGAAGCAGTAAAAACAAAGCAGGTTTTTCTTGCAGACTATGACTTATTTACACAGCCTTCTGCTTCTACATTGGTATGTGGCATAGAGCTATTAGCAGCATTATTTCATCCATCTATTTTTCATATTCCCACACAGCTCAGACATAAAGCATGTAATTATTTTACACAAATGCAATTGGTGTAATGGGCTATGTGTAAATTATTTTTACTATGTACCAATTTATACAATGATAATATTTATAACAGGCGGAGCAAGAAGTGGCAAGAGTAGCTATGCACAGCAGTTGGCATTATCTCTTAGTACACACCCTGTGTACGTGGCCACTGCAAAAGTGTGGGATGATGATTTTGGACAAAGGATTCAGCGGCATCAGCATGAAAGGGATAACAGATGGACAAATATGGAAGAGCAAAGAGACCTTACCACCTTATCCTTAGACAATAAAGTTTGCGTCATTGATTGTGTAACTCTTTGGCTGACCAATTTTTTTATGGATACCAAAAATGATGTAGATGCTGCTCTGGTTTTATTTAAACATCAAATAGATGCTTTGAGTAAAAGGCCCGGTAACTTTATCATCATTAGTAATGAAATAGGCATGGGTGTACATGCTGAAACCCCTATTGGGCGCAAGTTTACAGACTTGCAAGGCTGGGCAAATCAATATATATCAGCAGCAGCCGATAAAGTGATATTGATGGTGAGTGGTATTCCGCTTACAATAAAAAGCCCTACTACGTAGCAGATATGTATGATGAAAAAAGTAATACCATATAAAATATATACAAAAAGTATCTGGTGAAATGAAATGAGTAAGATACCTGCCATATTTTCATGGAGTGGAGGCAAAGACAGTAGCTATGCCTTGTATAAAATATTCAGCGAAGCTGTATATGATGTAAAATATTTATTGAGTACTTTCAATGGCACTTATAAAAGGCTTTCTATGCATGGCGTAAGAGAGGAACTCATTGATGCACAAGCTGCACAATTGGGCATACCCCTATTAAAAATGTATGTATACGAAGCAAACAACTTGGAATATGAACATCAAATGCAAACGGCGCTTAGCTTAGCAAAATCCGAAGGAATCCATCATGTAATATTTGGAGATATTTTTTTAGAAGATCTCCGTGCATATAGAGAACAGAAAATGGCTGCGCTTGATATGCATTGTGTATTTCCCCTTTGGAAAATGGACACTACATGTATTGTAAAAGACTTTATAGCAAAGGGTTTTAAAACATGTATCTGTTGTATAAATGATGGCTATTTGGATGATACATGGTGTGGTAAAATGATTGATGAAAATTTTTTAAACGAACTGCCAACGCATGTGGACGCCTGCGGCGAAAATGGTGAGTTTCATAGCTTTTGTTTTGATGCCCCTTTTTATAAACAGCCCATCCTCATTGCGCAGGGCGCAAAAAAATATACCCCTTTAAACATTGAATACAGCAATCACCCCACTCCTATAAAAGATGTGGGTACAAAAGGATTTTGGTTTTGTGATATCAACTTTAAAAATATAATCGATACATAATGCAAGCACAACTATTAGATAAAATTAATAACAAAACAAAGCCCATTGGTGCATTGGGTATGCTGGAGCAAATGGCCTTACAGATAGGCATTATACAACAAAGCTGCACACCAGTTATTTCAAAACCACATATAGTAGTATTTGCCGGAGATCATGGTATAGCTGCTGATGGAGAAGTGAATCCTTACCCACAGGCAGTAACTGCACAAATGGTGTTGAATTTTGTACAAGGCGGTGCTGCCATCAATGTATTTTGTAAACAACATCATACTGCACTTACTGTGGTAGATGCGGGTGTAAATTTTGATTTTGATCCTGCATTGCCCATTATACATGCTAAGCAGGGCAAAGGCACACAGTCTTATAAACAAGGCTGGGCCATGAGCCATGAAGCATTGATACAATCTATAGAAAAAGGGAAAGCTATAGTACAGCATATTTTTGATGAAGGCTGCAATACAATTGGCTTTGGGGAAATGGGCATTGGCAATACATCATCAGCAAGCTTAATTATGCATCATTACACAGGTTTGCCTTTGGAGGAATGTGTAGGTAGAGGAACAGGTGCAAGTGATGAGCAGCTTCAAAAAAAATTAAATGCATTATCTGATGCTGCGCAATATCATAACCTCCGGGAGGACATTACACCACATGCTTTGCTAGCAAGAATTGGCGGGTTTGAAATAGCCATGATGGCGGGTGCATTTCTACAAGCATACCAACTCAAAATGGTTATACTTGTGGATGGCTTTATAGCAACAGCAGCACTATATGCAGCAATTGCTATACTGGATACACCTGCACAAAAAAGCGTAATACTGGATGGTAGTAGTGCATTGCTACAGCATTGCATTTTTGCACATACCAGTGGGGAACTTGGTCATGAAAAAATGCTCAAACAAATTGGGGCCACACCATTGCTACAGCTTGGTATGCGCTTGGGCGAAGGTACAGGTGCCGCACTTGCCATTCCACTATTGCAAAGTGCTGTCGGCTTCTTAAATGAAATGGCCAGCTTTGAATCCGCCGGTGTTTCAGAAAAACAATAAACAGATGATCATTTGCTGATTACATTAGCCACTTATATCCTTGTGTATGATTCAAAATGAAATAAGGTATTTTTTTTCTGCGTTAATGTTTTACACACGCATACCTTGTCCAAAATGGATTGATCATAGTGCCACTGATTTGAATAAAGCAACACGCTATTTTCCTTTGATTGGATGGATTGTTGGAGGCTTATCCGCACTGGCATTTATTGGGTTTAATTATCTCTTCAATCCGGATATTGCCATAGTGCTTTCTATGGTTACCAGTATCTTTATTACCGGAGCATTTCATGAAGATGGTTTTGCAGATGTATGTGATGGATTTGGTGGTGGCTGGACAAAAGAAAAAATTCTATCCATCATGAAAGATAGTCGCAGTGGGGCTTATGGAGTGGTGGGTGTTTGTTGTATTTTAGTTTTAAAATTTTTAAGCCTTCAGGCAATATATGAATACTCACCAATGCAATTTCCTTATACCCTTATAGCGGCACATGCAGCATCGAGGCTTTGTGCTGTTTTATTAATGCCAATAAGTAATTATGTAAGAGAAAATGAAGATGCTAAAGCTAAGCCATTAGCAAAAAAAATTACTGTTATAGAAGTATTACCAGCTATATTTTTTGGCATTTTACCTTTATTTCTTTTTAATATACCCACTATCTTTTCAGTACTTATATTCCCACTCGCTGGCATGCTATACTTGCGCTGGTATTTTCATAAATGGATTGGAGGTTATACAGGCGATTGTCTGGGGACAGTACAACAGGTGGCCGAACTATTATTTTATTTGAGTGTAATCATTTTATGGAAATTTATTTGGTAAGACATACTACGCCACTTGTAGAAGCTGGCACTTGTTATGGGCAGGCTGATTTAGATGTGGCCGAAAGTTTTGAAGCAGAAGCAAAAGCCATTGATGGTTTTATACCTACACATATTCAAACCATTTACACAAGCCCATTACAGCGTTGTAAGAAACTGGCAGATCGTTTATTTGTGCAGCAAGAAAAAATCATTCATCCTCACCTCATGGAGCTGGATTGTGGGCAATGGGAAATGCGTAAATGGGACGATATTCCGCGAAGCGAAACAGAGCCTTGGATGCAGAACTTTGTACATGTAAAAGTGCCTGGTGGTGAGAGTTATATTGATCTGCATCAGCGCTGTGTAGCTTTGTTTGAAAACAAACTAATCCATGAAGCGCCATTGGCGGTTGTAACCCATGCAGGTGTTATCAGAAGCACCTTATCACATATTACAAATACAGCCCTTGAAGACTCATTCAAAGTGTTCAAAATTTATTATGGATGCGTTATAAAATTATACTTTGAAAAAGATGCATGGCAATACGAAATACTGCACAATGTAGCACCTACACATACTGAGTGGCATCGACCATCTTATATGTGATATATTTGCAAAAAGCATTTATGGCATTTGAATTTGACAAACTGCTTACAGTTACGTTTACACTATTTGCCGTAATAGATATTATAGGCTCTGTGCCCGTACTCATATCCATGAAAAAAAAGATGGGTCAGATAAAAAATGTACAAGCCACATTGGTGTCAGGAGGATTGATGATTTTATTTCTTTTTGCCGGCAAGCCGATATTAAAAATTCTTGGTGTTGATGTACAATCCTTTGCCATTGGAGGTTCTATCATTATGTTTTTAATAGGTATAGAAATGGTACTGGGTCTTGAATTATTTAAGCAGGATGAAAATGCAAGTAGCGGTACATTGGTTCCTATTGCCTTTCCTTTAATAGCTGGAAGTGGCACACTTACTACCATCATGTCTTTGAAGGCAAATTTTGAAGAGTTCTATATTACTTTCGGCATAGTTATCAATTTAGTGTTGGTATTTTTGGTACTCATTTCATTGCAGTGGATTGAAAAGGTATTGGGTGTAAATGGATTGACTGCAATACGTAAATTTTTTGGTGTAATTTTATTGGCTATTTCTGTAAAAATATTTGGAAGCAACCTGTCTGCTTTCGGAAAATAACAAACCATTTTTAAGAATAATTTAAATTGACTCAATTTTATTCTTAGCGTAAATATTTTATTGAAAAATTATTTACCCAAACATTTCATTTCTCATAGAAAAAAAATTATGAAGCATTTATTTTTACTAAGTATTCTCTTTTTTTATTCTTGTAAAACAACTTCATTTTATATAGTTAGACATGCAGAAAAGGCTGCGCCAAATGCAACCATGAGTGGCGATGTGCCATTGTCTGATGCAGGCCGTCAAAGGGCAATAGATTTAAGAGAGCGTTTGCAATATGCACATATCACTCAAATTTATTCTACCAATACTACCAGAACGCGATCTACGGCTGCG
The DNA here is from genome assembly GCA_937892395.1 of uncultured Parafilimonas sp. Taxonomy (GTDB): domain Bacteria; phylum Bacteroidota; class Bacteroidia; order Chitinophagales; family Chitinophagaceae; genus CALAGJ01. The sequence continues at coordinate 10,921 of CALAGJ010000038.1, read as the reverse complement.
CCAATGGCAGACTTTTATCATCTGCCCATACTGATATATGATACAAATGCTGATTCTACATTTACAGACAGTCTTCGACATACCAAAAGAAATACATTAATTATTGGTCATAGCAATACAGTAGATGATCTTGTAAATAAGCTGCTGGGCAGAACAGTATTGATTAATGACTTGCCAGATAATGCTTATAATAATTTATACATCATTACAAAAAGGGGAAAGCAATTTTATTTTAATGCTTCTGTATATGGGGCCGCAAATCCTTAAAATTATTGGATAAGCACATTATCTTTTAATCTTCCACATGCCAATTATAGATACTACACACCATGCGCCTTCCAATACAATAAATGGATAATAGTTAATCAAGAATGATGCATAACAAGCCAGTGCAGAGCCAGCAATATTTAGCATAAAAAACAATTTGCCATCCTTTGGTATAAAAGCAAAACTGTTTAAGAAGTAGGCTATTAAAATAAGACCCACACCAAGAGAACCTATCAGATCATTATACTCCATAAAAGAAAGTTGACAACAACTGGAAGAATGGTGCTTTAATATCTACAAGCATAGGATAGTGGCTGCGTATTTCTTCCGGCGGTTGAATAAAACTTCCATTTTCAGTCAGCTCATTTCCTTCATGCGCTATCATATTGTCAATGACTGCTTCATTTACTTCCGGGTGAAACTGAATACCAAGCACATTATGATTCATTGCAAAAGCTTGATTGGTGCATGCAGCAGTACTTGCCAGTAATTGCATGCTGGGCAATAAATCAAAACTATCTCCATGCCAATGAAAAAGCACAGAGGAATCCATATATGCTGAAAACAATGTATTGGAAGCATGCTTAATAATAGATACAGGAAAAAATCCAATTTCCTTCACATCATTTGCAAATACTTTTCCGCCAAGTGCAGATATGATTAATTGTGCACCCAAGCAAATGCCCAATACTTTTTTGCCTTTGGCTATGGCCTCTTGTATCAATAATTTTTCTGCTTGCAGCCAGGGATATTTTTCTTCCTCATCCACATTCATAGGGCCACCCATTATGATGAGTGCATCAATATTATTTAAGTCAGGCACTGTATAAGAGGCATCAAAAAATGGTGTATGTGTTACAATGCACTGATTGGCCGCTGCCCATTCCAAAATGGTGCCGGGGCTTTCAAAAGATGCATGTTGGAAATAATGTAAGCGCATGATTAATTTTTTAGATCATCCCATTCCAAATAAAGCTGACGCAGCAAAGTTATGGTTTGGATATCCGGGTTATTATTTATGGTTATCAGATTACTACTTACTCCCACCGGAGTATTATTTTCTTGCAGACTTAGTTCACAATATTTTTTTTGGTTCAGCCAGTTTAGATTACTACAGATGATTTCGATTACCTGCTCAAAGTCGGGCTTATTGCTTATGGCATGGATGGCATATTGCTCGGCACTATTTCCAAAAATAATATATGATGCATTGGGCAGCTTAGCAGTTGTAGGATCAATTTTTTTATAGTAAATCATTTGCTTGATCTCAACTTGTACGTTCTGGGCTATCAATACGCCACCTCTTTCAAAATGACCACGATAAAGATTTACCTTGAAAGGTCTTGGCTTGGCCAGCATATCAGGCAGAATAAAAATTTCAGGCTCTATTGTATAAGAAGTAAATGCGGGATTATTTTTTTTGTCCTGCTGAAATTTCTGGAGCATTTTTTTGCTGCATTTTAATTCTAATATTACTTGATAATTATGCGGGCCGTGAAATAGTGACAGGTATGATGCATATAAAGTGGTATTTCCAAAAATAAGCATGCCATGTGTGGAAGGTCTGTCTTCACCATGTTGCATACTGTGCTGCGTCATGCCATACAAAGAGTTGATAAAAAAAATAGCATAAATAAATATTTCATATCACTGATTTTTTATAAAAATAAATGACCAATAAATGCCTATCCCTACCAAAAAATTGTAGCCCAAATATTTGCATACAAATGTTTTCATAAAAAAAGAAGGCCACAAAAAAAAGTGGCCTGGTAAGATTTATTTTATTTATTCGGTATCTGTGGGTGTATCAACTACTACTTCCTCCATGCCATCTTCCTGTTTCTTTTTTGTAAATAATTTTTTAATAAAACCCCAACAAGCCGCAAGGCCAATCAGGATAAACTTCCATGCTACTAAAAAGAATTTTCCCAAGCCAGCCAGCAAGCCTGCTTTCAGCAATATTTTTCCAGCTATTAAACCACCAATAGTCCATGCAGCTACTTCATCTACTTTAGGGTCAAAATCTTTATACGTATTGCCATCAGTAAAACTGGCCATTTTCAATGCAGCATCAATATTCTTTTTTACTGAGGGCAGCATGTCCATGGAGGATACAGCATTTAAAGACAGTACACCCTTTCTGCCCAGTATCCTAATGTCATAATTGAGGGTGTGGCCGCCATCATCACTTTTAAGCTCTTTTGCCCAGTGTAGTACCTTATTATTTTTATCATAAAAAGGAGGCTGTGCCCAGCCAACTAAATACAATGAAGACAGACCCAGTGTTTTCCGATTTTCATTATCCTTTATAAAATCCTCTCTCATTTGTTTGAGTAAATCATCATAATCAATATCATCTGCATCATCATCTTTTACAAAACCAATATCCTGAAAGCTAACAATAAATGCCCAGGCACTATCATCCAAAACGCCATATTGTTCCGGATAAATCATGCCCAGTATGGTTTCATCTTTCGGATTGCCCCATAGGTCACTTACTATGTATTGGCTTTGTGCAGCATCTAAATATTTGAATCCCTTTGGTACATTTAAAGTGCTGTGATTGCCGGGCAGATTAATGACGCCTGTTTGCCATTTAAGCACTTTGTTTAAAGAATCAGCCAATTGTAGATAAGCATTTATTTGCTCCACATTTACTTCCGTAGAATCTGATGAAAATGCGCTCAAGCCAATGGCCATGAATAGGAGTGAAAAAAATATTTTTTTCATTTTTAAGATTTAGATTACAAATAAATGAAAATATGGAAAGCATCATGCAGCCCGAAGATGAATTAAAGTTCGGGAAAGGCAAATGTTGAAAAATCAAGTACAAAGGGGATAAAATATGGATTAGCTTGAAGAGTTACTTATATTATGCCATGTTTCCACCAAGCGAAACCTAATATAATACAGTTGTAAATAAAACTTCCTTTTTCATTCCCATTTGGTCACTGTCGAATTTCTTTCAACATGGAATTGTCGAAACAATGGTTTATAAATATTTTTTTGCTTCGTTTCACTCGCAATGATGGGCCGTGCGTAATCATTCCCCGTAGGGGCAAAAAGATATTGTTCGGCATAAGCCGTTAGAAAACCGGAAAGCATAATAATCGCAATGATTTTTTTGTGCTATCTTATAGAAAATTACTTGCAACTTAGGAATTGATGCTTACAATATATCAAATACTGAAATAATATCAGAACAGTCTTTCCGAGTTGCATGATGCTATTATCAACTTAAAAATATAGCATCATTTACTCCTTTTCTTCTTGCCTTCAGCATTATTCGGCTTTGATTTTTTGGAAGACTTTGCCAGTGGGTTAAAATCTAATGCAAGTTGTATCCATTCATTGAGCTGCTTTTTTGTTTGCAATACATCTATACTTACAAATGCATAACCCCGCATTACCTTACCTGTAAAATCCATTGGACTACAGCCCGCTTTTTCCATGATTTCATCCTGTATATTTGGATTGAATCTTATCATTACTCTGTCTTCATTTACACCCACACACATTTTATCATGGACCATAAAACACAATCCTGCAAACATTTTTTTCTCCTCTGTGATGGTATGTGTAGCAGCAATAATTACCCTAATGCGATCCGCTATTTTTTCATTGTAAGCCATAGTCTTTATGCATTTAATACTTGAAGAATTGTAGCGTCTTTATTTCTTAAATCAATACCACCCTCCAAAAGTGATTTGAGGTTAGTGAGGTAAAATATCCAACCCGTTTTGCAGCCCAGATGCCAGTGGTGACGGCCCATTTCATTATCCGGTATTTGATCCTGTACCAGCTCTACCATGGTGTATCCATCTGATGGTACAAGGCGTATAGATACATTGCCTGCAAGACCAAAACTAAAAGCAAGTTCATCTTTGTGGTTGGTACTCAAAATGCTGCCATGCTCTACCACCTCATCAGTCCATCCATGCCATAGCCAGGTATAGCTATCACCCACCGACACATATACTCCGGGTTGTAAGCGTACATCATTTTCTGATAGGAATTGGCTGCTGCGCAGAAACCAATATTCCAAACCCTGCTGTGTGGCCATACACCAATATAACTTTTGGACAGAGGCCTGTACAGGAATTCTTAGACTAAATGATGACCAGCTAAATGATGACATGGCATTTTATTTTTTAAAAAAATATAATTGCAGTATCCAAGCTTCCATCTATTGCTTACAAAGAAACAAAACCCTCAATTAAAGTTGCATCACAGCCAAAAAACTTACCAGTTCATCAGGTTTGATATCTGCGATTTTACTTTTTCTACCGTAGGTATCATAGCCTCTTCTAACACTAAGTTAATAGGCACAGCAGGTAAATCTAAAGAGCCCAATACCTGCACCGGGGCATCTAATTGCTGAAAGCATGCTTTGGAAATTCTATGGCTAAGTGCTTCCGCAAATGAATTGGTTTGTTGCTCCTCAGTTATAATCAAACATTTGCCATGCTTTTGTACTGCATCGAAAATAAATTCCTCATCCAAAGGATATAGTGTACGCAAGTCAATGATATCAAGCTGATTGGGGAAATAAGGGGCGGCTGCCAATGCACGATACACACCCATTCCATAAGTTACAATACAAATTGAATTGCCCAATGCAATATTTTCTGGCGAGGCAGACAATACCATTTTAGCTTTACCAAGCGGTAGTATATAGTCGGAGGCAGGCTCTATTGTTTTGGCTTCATCAGTGCCGGGCACTTTGCTCCAGTATAGTCCTTTATGCTCCAGCATAATAACCGGATTGGGATCATAGTATGCAGCTTTCATCAAGCCCTTCATATCTGCTGCATTGGAGGGGAAACAAATTTTTATACCTTTGATACTCAAAAGTGTTGATTCTACAGAACCACTATGGTATGGCCCTCCGCCACCATAAGCACCCACAGGCACCCGCAGTATCATACTTACGGGAAATTTTCCTGCTGTGAGGTAGCAACTCTTTGCCACTTCACAGACCAATTGATTGATACCTGGATAAATATAATCCCCAAACTGTACTTCTACAATGGGTTTTAAACCTACAGCACTCATGCCTGCTGTGGAGCCTACAATAAATGCTTCCTGAATGGCTGTATTAAATACACGATGGTCTCCAAATTTATTTCCAAGAGTGGCCGTTTCTCTAAATACACCACCCAATCTTTTGCCCACATCTTGCCCATAAACTATGGCATCTGGATGCTCATACATTATTTCTTCAATGGCATGCATGGCAGCATCTACCATAATAATTTTTTCTGCATTGGCAGGGCTTCGGTCACCAGTTTCTAATTGAATGGGAGTGGGAGCAAATACATGATCTGAAACAGATTGTGGCAAAGGATCAGCGGCCGCCTTTGCTTTTTCAAATGCAATTTGTATGGAAGAAATGGCTGCTGCTTCTGTAATATTTAATTCATCTTCCGTACAGCCATTTTTTAATAACCAGTTTCTGTATATAGGATATGGATCTCTGGCAGCGTGCTGTTTGAGGTCTTCTTCAGATCTATAAAATTCCCGTCTAACACCACTGGTATGGTGGCCCAGCAAAGGAACTTTTGCATGGATTAAAATTGGCTTTCTTTCTACTCTTACATAGTTGATAGCCCTTGCCATATTGTGATAGCATTCATCAAAATAACTGCCATCCACCTGTACTTTGGCTATGCCTTTAAAACCCAGTACCATTTCATAAGCATTAGTAGCCCTTGCTTCATCTGCTGAAACGCTGATGCCCCATTCATTATCCTGTACTAAAAATATAATCGGCAATTGCTTCAGAGATGCCATTTGCAGGGCTTCGCTCACTTCACCTTCGGTCATGCTATTATCACCTAAGCTACAGACTACTATTGGTAGCTGTCCATCCGCTCCTTTTGGTAGTTGTTCTGTAATATAAGTTTCTATAAACTGTAAACCCATAGCTACACCTGTAGTTGGTATGGCCTGCATACCTGTGGCACTGCTTTGATGGATGATGGTTGGCTTATCCGCTCTGCGGGATGATGGGTGATTATAATAAGATCTTCCTTCAGAAAATGGGTCATCTGCTTTTGCCAGCAATTGAAGCATCATTTCATAAGGCTCAAAGCCCATACTCATCATAAGGCTTTCATCTCTGTAGTAAGGGCTTACAAAATCGCAGGGAAGTAATTGTAATCCTACAGCTATTTGTATGGCTTCATGCCCTCTGGAAGTGGAGTGCACATATTTACAGATACTCCTATTGTTTTCATACAAATCTGTGGTTGCTTTTGCCATACACATTAGGCTAAAAGCCTTTAGCTGTGTTGCTTTATCTGGTATGATTCTGCCTGGTAGGGTCACTGTTTTATTTTACTGCTATGGATAATACTTTGTTGCCTTCTAAATATCCTTCCAATACATCTTCCACCACACACTCCCCTGTGCCGGCGGGTGTGCCGGTAAAGATGATGTCGCCAATACTTAGGGCAAAATATTGTGAGATGTCAGATACAATTTTTCCGAAGGAAAATATCATTTCCTCACTACTGGCTTGTTGTACTATTTCATCATTTTTTGTGAGATGAAAATTAAAAGGACTTTTAAACCTTGCAGATGGAAACTGCTGAAAACTACCCACCGCAGCGGAGCCATCCCAACCCTTGGCTTTTTCCCAAGGCAACCCCTTTTTCTTTAATTCATTTTGTACATCCCGGGCTGTAAAATCAATACCTACTGTAATGGCATTATAATACTGCCAACCATTGTGTGAGCTTATGTATTTTCCATTTTTACAGATTTGCAATACCAATTCTGCTTCATAGCAAAGCTCATTGGTAAACTGGGGATAATAAAAATGGGCATAGCGGCTTACCAAAGCGGATTTTGGTTTAATAAATATTACCGGCTCTGTGGGCACTTCATTTTGTAATTCTTCTGCATGTGCCTTATAATTTCTACCTACACAAAAAATCTTCATAGTAATGGAATTTTGAGATGAATAGTGATACGGATATATAGAGATAGTTTATTTTTTGCTTATGATTATAAATGTATACTACTCAAAAATCATTTTATTATACTGATTCATAGTAGTATCAATGCCTGCTAAAATAAAGCTTTCTATCATATCTGCACAAGCATGAATTTTTTTGAGTACTACTGGTTTTTCTTCGGGAAACCATTGACCCAGTACAAAGTCCGCTTGCATACCTTTTGAATAGTTATTGCCAATGCCAAATCGCAACTTAGGATAATCTGCAGTGCCCATTATGGCTTGTATATCTTTAAGACCATTATGCCCACCATCACTACCAGTGCCCCTTATTCTAATTTTTGATAATGGCAATGCAAGTTCATCTACAATAGTAAGGGTATTGGTAAGATCCATTTTTTCTTTATCAAACCAATATCGGAAAGCCCTTCCACTCAAATTCATATAGGTAGTTGGCTTGATGCAAATAGCGGTACGACCTTTTATTTTGATTTCTGCTTTGTCTGCCAGTCTGCCTGAAGTAAAAGATCCATTGTGTTTTGCCACAAATGCATCTAATACATCAAAACCAATATTATGACGGGTATGTGCATATTGCAAACCAATATTTCCTAAGCCTACAATGAGGTATCGATTCATAATGGTACAATCCTTTCAATAAAAAAACTGTACTGTGATATGCTGCCATATAAATCTTTACAAAGAATTGAAAAAAATAGGCAGCTATACAACAGTACAGTCAGATAAAAACTTAAAGCATTATTTTTTAGCGGCAGGTGCTTTACCACCAGCAGGTGCTGCAGCTTCTTCCTGTTTCAACTGCCTTGTCATTACTACAGATGCTACGGGAATACGTGGTGAGTTCATTACTTCCATATTTTCAACGGGCACATCTTCTACACGAATGTTTCCATTCACTTCAAGTTTAGTAATGTCCACATCAATGGTTTCTCTAAGGTATTTTGGTAAAACCTTTACTTTTAGGGAATTCATTTTTGCCACAAAGCGTCCGCCATTTTTTACTCCAATAGAGTTGCCAGTAAATTTAAGTGGCAGGTTGGCTAATACTTTTTTGTCATCTACTAATTCTAAAAAGTCCACGTGTATGAGTGCATCAGAAACTTTGTCAAACTGCATATCTTTTAGGATACACTTATGTTTTTTTCCATTAACACTCATCTCCACTAACTGGAATGCTGATGTATAAACTACAGGCTTTAAATCAGCAGCAGAAGCATAAAAATTTACTTCCTCTGCACCCCCGTAAATTACACCTGGCACATTACCCAGAGAGCGCAGCTGGCGGGTGGCTTTTTTGCCCGCTTCGGTCCTCAGGTGACCTTCGATTGTAATTGTCTTCATTTTTATATTTGTTTTTTAAATACTCATTTATTGCGCAGCTGCGAATGAATAAAGAGACTGGTTATGCTTTTGTTTTCATGTGCATTGCGTATAGCAATAGCAAATAAATCTGCAACGCTCAGTACCTTTATCTTCTTGCTTTGTTGTTTTAGTGGTATGGTATCGCACACCACCAATTCTTCCAGCACACTGTTTTCAATATTTTCGTATGCCTTACCACTGAGTACAGGGTGTGTGCACAAAGCACGCACAGTTTTAGCACCTTTTTCTTTCAGCAATGCTGCTGATTTTGCTAATGTGCCTCCTGTATCGCAGATATCATCTACCAGCACTACGTTTCTATCTTTTACATCGCCAATTACCACCATGCTGGCTATTTCGTTTGCACGTTTTCTGTGCTTATCACAGATAACCATATCCGCATTGAAATAACTGGCTATTTCCCTCACTCTGTTGGTACTACCCACATCGGGGGCCGCAAAAGTAAGGTTTTCAAGCTTTAAGTTTTGTATGTATGGAATAAAGATGGCCGAGCTATCTAAGTGATCCATCGGTATATCGAAGAATGCCTGTATTTGTGGAGCATGCAAATCCATGGTGATTACCCTGTTGGCACCTGCAGCTTCTAAAAGTGTGGCCACCAATTTGGCACCAATGGCTACTCGAGGTTTGTCCTTTCTATCCTGACGGGCAAAACCAAAGTAGGGTATAACGGCAATAATCTTATAAGCACTGGCCCTTTTTACTGCATCAATCATCAGCAACAGCTCCATAAGATTGTCTGTGGGAGCAAATGTGCTTTGCACTAAAAAAACATAATCTCCCCTTATGCTTTCCAAAAACACCGGCTGAAATTCGCCATCACTAAATTTTTGGATATTTACTTTTCCTTGTACTGAACCATAACAGGAAGCTATCTTGGCAGTGAGGTCTTGTGAGCCTGTGCCGGAAAATATTTTTACTTGTGGACCCATGGCAGAAATAAAATTGGCGGCGAATATAGATGTTCCCCAAAAAATTTACTTTCGTAATTATTATTTAATTCTACACATGCCATCTACCTCTATAAAAAATTGGGCTGAAGATGACCGCCCCAGAGAAAAATTATTATCCAAAGGAACTGATGCACTCAGCAATGCGGAGCTTTTGGCCATACTGATCAATAATGGCACTAAAAACAAATCTGCTTTAGAATTGGCCAAGGAAATTTTGCATCATGCCGGCAACGATTTGCATAAGCTTGCAGCCTTGTCAGTAAAAGAATTGCTGGCATTAAAGGTCAAAGGTTTTGGTCCGGCCAAGGCAGTAACGGTGTCTGCAGCTTTAGAAATTGGCATTAGGCGAAGTGCGGGTACGCTTACAAAAGAAGTGGTGAAAAGCAGTAGTGATATTGCCGAATATTTGCGGCAGCAATTTCAATACAAAAAGAATGAAGTATTTGCCGTCGTGTTTTTAAATAATGCCAATAAAATCAATCATTTTGAAATTGTGAGTGAAGGTGGTATTACAGGTACTATAGCAGACCCTCGCATCATCATCAAAAAGGCATTGCTGCATGATGCGGTAAGTATTGTACTCTGCCACAATCATCCCAGTGGAAATACAAAACCCAGTATGCAAGATCAGATGATAACCGAAAAATTAAAAGCTGCTGCTATCCAATTAGATATTAAAGTAATTGACCATATTATAGTAAGTGCAGAAGGGTATTATAGTTTTGCAGATAGTGGAATGTTGTAGGTTATTGGATTCAATAAAAAGCTCGCCGTGTACAGCACAACACATACCAATAGTTTGTATAAAAAAGAGCGGATTCAACCGGATGGCTTAGCTAATTCTAATGTTGATCCGTATAAAGTGAATTGTGCGTACAAACATTGGGCATTGTACGTGCATACAAAAGGCATTGTAAAGAAGGAGAACTAACCTGCCAAACCGAAAATATTTATCAAAGAACTTTTTTAATAAAGAGTAATAATTATTTACCCTTCGGGCAATGAGCAAGAAAATGAGGTGGGCTATGATTATGAATGAGATTCATAAGAAAAGTATTTAATACTTCGCATAAACTATGGATAGGAAAATTTTATGTTAATGGTTTTCACATCTTATATTAAAATAACAGCAGGTGTTGATTACTGGTACAAGTTAAATGGCGCTACACCAGAAGCACCAGTGAGCCCGGTAGCGGTTATAGTAACCTCGCTGATTAGCGCAGTACCCGATGCAAGCAATAGGAAAATAGTACAAAGTAGTTAAACCCAGATTTTGCAATAGACAAAAGTTAGCCAAATTGTTATCAATTTTGTTAGGTGAAATATGAATACTCTG
>CALAGJ010000037.1 GCA_937892395.1 uncultured Parafilimonas sp. | reverse complement strand
TACAAAATTGGAAAGACTTCTACAAGCAAGAAATGCTTCAACAATTAATTTATCGTCTGATGATTGGTTTGAATTATTCAGTGCATCGTTGGGAGAAGAAATTCCTTAATTGAACAATGTATGTATTAAATGCTTTAGTAAAAAAGTAAAATCATTAGAGTGTCCATCCCAATTTTTTGAATGCATAGAGTATTGTACTGATGTGCATACTTTGCATTATTTTATTTTCATCTATGAGTTGCTTTAACTCTTGTGGGGTGGCCAAAAAAATTTCAATTTCTTCATTGTGATCTAAGTTTTGATTGGCCACTTTTGTGCCACCTGTAGCCAAGTACATGTGCATGAGGTTTGTGTTAGTGGATGGATTTGATGATACATTTCCCAAGTATTCAAAGGTATCAAATCGGTATCCTGTTTCTTCCAATAGCTCCCTTCGTATGCCTGCTTCATTATTTTTATCCGAATCATCAATACACCCTCCGGGTAATTCAATACAAACTGCGCCAAGTGCATGTCTATATTGTTTTTCAAGAATTATTTTTCCATCATTGGTTAACGCAAATGCTGTGGCCCATTCGGGAAATTCAAAGACATAATAATTATTTACAATGCTACCATCTGGCTTGGCACAAGTGTCCCTTCTTGCAGTAAACCAATTTTCCTGATACACATATTCGGAGTGTACCGTTTTCCAACTCAAGTCTTTTTCCATAATTGATTTTTGATGCAATAACAAATGTTTATTTTGAATGGATTATCTCTAAAAACCATCACTTCTTTTTTGGCGTAAAAAATATTTTGACAGGATAATTATTTAAATCTTACCATCCCATTCTTGCTCTAAGCGTGGTTATATGAGCAGTATGGTGTTTGCCATGCCATGCATAGAGGCCCAATAAATACCATAAGGACATAATCTTTTGGTGCTCTGGGTGAAATATGGTGCGCTGCCATTGCTCCTCAGTCAAATTCTTGATGGTAGCATGCATACGCAAATGAAGTGCATGCAAAATGGTGATGGAAACATTGATGGGTATGGATTCCACATCCGGAAGTAGAGCCCACTCAGCTTCAAGATATGGTTTGATGGCAGGATTCATTTCTGTAAGACCGTTTTTAAAACGTGTGTATGCATTGATATGACTGTCTGCCACATGATGTACTATTTGTTGAATAGTCCAACCTCCATCTCTATAGGGCGTTTGCAACTGTACAGCATCCAAATTGAGGATTGCATATTCTATGCTTTCCGGTAGGAAAGCAATATCATTAAGCCATTCATTTTTTTGCGCTTCGCTAAATGGTTTTTCTTCATACTTGCCTATGGGATATCTAAGATCCATAATCTACATTTAAAATTTTTATTGCATAATATAAGCCACCAACTCATCTGCCACCATTTCAACTTTTATAAAATCTTCTGCAGTTGTGGCTACAGAGAATCCAACATAGTCAGGCTTTACCGGAAAAAGTTTGTGCATACGCTCCACCAGCACCAGTGTGCGAATGCTTGCTGGATTATATGCAAGCAATGGTTTTAGTGCATAGAGTAATGTTTTGCCACTGTTGCTTACATCATCTATGATCAAAACATGTTGTGCTTTAAAATCAAAGGATTGGTTGATGGTTACATGGTCCGTGCCTACTTTGTCAATTGATACAGAAAGTAAACTGGTATTGATATAAGGCTTTAATAATTCAGCTATTATATCAGCAATCATAAGGCCCCCATTCTCTACACCTATGATAATCAATGGTGCATTTCCGATGGGATGGTTCTCAACTATTTCAAGTGCCATACGCTGAAGCTTGGCTTTAATCATCCTGCTGGTGAGCATAATTTTTTTATCAGTCAACACAATTATTGAGTTATTTCTTTTAAAAGATGAATCTTAAAGTTATGAGTAATTACCATTTACCGCACAATGTTATACACTATCCTCATTTAAAAAAATTTATTAGATGGATCAAAGAAAGTATTTAGAAAGAGACAAGAGCAATTTACTTTTATTTGCTTCAAAATTATATATGCGTTATTCAATATTGCTTATTTATTTGGTTGTATTATTTTCATCTTGTGAACAACGGGTTACCAAGAAATTTATGCTCATCAGCAACCCAGGTACTGTAGTAGATTTAGAAGCAAAAACAATAACTGTAACCCAAACAACAGCCTATGAATTCAAAGAATTTGCAATAAAAGATGAAGGCACTGTGCGCTTTTCTGTAAGCACACCCAATGGCAACTATACACTTGAACTTCCAAAAAATGGCTATTATCTGATCAATACAAAAACGACTGATACTGTAGTGGGCAGTTATCAGGATTATGTGGCTCCCAAACAAGATTATACCTTACTAAGTCAGGAAACATTGAAACAAAAAACTGATTCCCTAATTAACTTGATGGTGGGTAAAAATATTTCAGAAGTAAATCAGAATTTTTTTATACCCTCAAAAACGGCCTCATTCATTACAGAAAATTTGGATGCCATTTTTGTAGCACCTTATCATAGTATGACATCTCTTGAAGTAAAGAAAGGTACCGTCCCAGAAGTTTATCGGTTTTATACCAACACCGATGTACGCAGTATGGTGGAAAAAATGCAGGAATTGGCTAAGCCAATTAAGGTTAGAAAATGATTTAAGACTTTGAAAAATATCTACCGATATAAGGAAGTTTCGCCAACTCTTTTCTCTCAATACGGATCACAAAAAGGCAATAAGCAATAATAAATACCAATCCGGTAATCATATAAAATATATCATTTAGCCATAAGCTGGCTATTCCTTTATGTATAAAAAAGATAAGTGCAACAATAACCATATAGGCTAATAATTTTTTCCATGCATAAGGTACATAATACACTTTCTGTCCTTTTACAAAGCTGACAACCATCATAGTGCCATAGCATAAAAAAGTGGCCCAAGCACAAGCCATATAGCCGTATGTGGGAATGAATAACCAATTGATGCCAATCGTAATGGCGGTGCCGATAAGTGTTATCCATGCACCATAGAGCGTGTGGCTGGTAATTTTATACCATACACTAAGATTGTAATAAATACCGAGAAAAATATTTGCAAATAAAAGCAAGGGTACCACACTAAGTCCTGACCAATAAACAGGTGCAATAAAATTTTTCCAGATAGGTAGCAATAGTTGTACAATCAAAAACATAATGGTAACCAAAATAACAAAAAACTTTGTAACCCTTGCATATATCGGCTGTGGTGCATCAGAGTTGGCTTGTTTAAAAAAGAATGGCTCGGCTCCCATTCGAAAAGCCTGTATGAATAGTGTAATAAGAATACTCAACTTATAACATGCACCATATATTCCACGTTGCTCATCTGCAAAACCATCTTCATGAGGCAGCCACCATCCCAGCATAAGTCGATCAAAAGTTTCATTCACCACATAGCCAATGCCTACTATTAGCATTGGAAATGCATACCGCATCATTTCATTCCATACTGGTTTATTAAATGCCCATTTTGATGGTAGTATCCATTTACCCAGTAACACTAAGGTTATGGTGGTTTGAATAATATTTGCAATAAGTATATAGATGACAGGATTATTGCTTGGCTGATAAATAAGTATTGCCCAATGTTGAGGATTTTGTTTGACAGCATTTGGGCACCAACTTAAAAAAAACAATGTGGCAGCCACATTAAATAGAATGCCAACAATCCTGATAAATGCATATCGTTTTGGTCTGCCTTCATTGCGAAGCCTTGCAAAAGGTATAGCTGTTAATGCTTCTAAAATAATAATGATGATACTCAGCTCTATCAGCAAAGGATAATCCGATAGTGCTGCAAGCCTTCCAAATGAGCCCCTACAAATCCATAGAATTAAGCCTAGCAGACATGTACTGAAAAGCATACTGATAGATGCAGTATTATTAACCGCCTCAACCCTGCTCTTATCTTGAATAAATTTGAAATATGCTGTTTCAAGTCCATAAGTAAATAATATATTGAGCAACGGAACTGCACTATAAACTGCTGACATACGACCATAATCCGCAGTAGTCATCAGTGCATTATAGGTAAGATATGGTGTTAGTAGATAATTGATGAAACGGGCAGCAATACTGCTTACGCCGTACCATAAGGTTTGACCTGCCAGTTTCTTTATTTCGCTCAAAAAAAAATTTGAATGCAAATGTAATGGTTGAGCAAATGATTTAAGTTTTGGCGAAAAACAATTGTGTATTCAGAGATTATGCACACTATATAAAAATTGCTGTAATCTTATCATTTGGATTGTATTTTTATCAATTCTATCAGTCTCAAATAAGTTATAAATATGCAATTTGTATTTGTTTTTTTAGGTAGTGGATTGGGTGGTATTACAAGATTTGGTATTAGTAAAATTCTACCTGCACATTCCTTTCCCATCAGTACATTTATTGCCAATGTATTTGCGTGCATAATACTTGGTGTTGTTGTCCAAATGGCTGCCACAAAACAAATCATTAATGAAGATCTGCGTTTATTTTGGATAGCAGGATTTTGTGGGGGCTTTAGCACATTTTCTACATTTAGCAATGAAACTATAAACCTACTAAAACAGGGAAATTACTTTTTGGCATTTATATACATCATTGTAAGCATTTTCATTTGTTTAATAGCTGTTTACGCTGGTGGATTTTTGGTAAATAAACCATAAAAAAATCTTTAAGACGCTCATTTACTTTTTTTCAATACAATGTACACAGTAAGTTGAAATATTGTAATGAACCACAAATATATTTTATGTTTATCATGCAAATAAGTTATCAATAGTTCTATTATATACTGCCGATTAACCGCCTATATAAATATTTGCCGTGCATAAGTAATAAAGCACCTATTTTCGGCACACAAAAAAAACAAAATCAATGGATTTTTTAAAAACAGCACTTGCATTAGGAACCGTTGTGATTGGCACAGCCTTATGGTATCCCAGAGAAAATGCAAAAACCCCAGTAGCCCAAAAATGGCAATGGAGCGACACTTCAAAAAAAGATAGCCCGGTTTTTACAAAGTATTCAAAACTACCTTTAAAACCCACAAGAAAAATAAACATCAATACATCCGAAGGAAGCTGGATGAGTTTAGACTTAAGCCCAGATGGTCAAACCATTGTTTTTGATTTAATGGGAGATATTTACACCATGCCTATTACTGGAGGAAAAGCAACTCCTGTTACAAAAGGTATTGCTTATGATGTGCATCCACGATTTAGTCCTGATGGAAATAAAATACTCTTCGTCAGCGACCGTAGTGGTTCAGACAATGTGTGGTACATTGACAGAGTAAAAGAAGATACTGTACAATTTACATTTGATAATAATCAAAATTATCCTAATGCATGTTGGACTCCAGATGGTCAATATATAATATACAGTAAAGGCCGCCGAAACATGAAGCTCTACATGGCTGATATAAAAAGTGGAAGCGGAGTACAGTTGATTGAAGGAATGAGTTGGCTAAAAGCCATAGACCCAGCTATAACCCCAAATGGACGCTATGTTTATTTTAGTGAAAGATTCAGCGCATGGAATTACAATGCCATTCTTCCACAATATGAACTGGGAGTTTACGATAGAGAAAATGGAAAACTTTCCACAGTTACATCAAGGTATGGTAGTGCTTTTACGCCAGCATTTAGCAAAGACGGTAAATGGATGGTGTATGGTAGTAGGTATGAAGATAAAACAGGTTTAGTACTTCGTGATATGAATACTGGAAATGAGAAATGGCTTGCCTATCCTGTACAAAGAGATGAACAGGAAAGTATTGCCCCACAAGGTGTGCTGCCAGCTATGACCTTTACCCCAGATAGTAAAGCGGTGATAGCCACTTATGGAGGTAGCTTTCATCGGATTCCTGTAGACGGTAGCAAAATAACAGACATAACTTTCAATGCTGATATGGAGTTGGAACTAGCTCCGCGATTAGAGTTTAAATATCCAGTAAAAGATACAGCCTATCAGTTGGCAACTCAAATTAGAGACGCCATTCCATCACCAGATGGCAAGAAACTTGCATTTACTGTATTGAATAGACTCTATATAATGGACTATCCAAATGGATCTCCAAAAAGAGTAACCACAAATAATTTTACAGAAGCACAACCAACCTGGAGTCCAGATGGCAATAGTGTTTATTTTTCCACTTGGAATAGTGATGGTGGAGATATTTATAAAGCAGCTATGGGGGCAAAAGGGACTACCATAACTAAACTTACAAAAGAAACAGGTCTTTATCAAAGTATGGGTGTAAACCCTGCGGGTGATCGGCTTGTATTTGTAAGAAGTCAAACCCGTATTTATAAAGAAGCTTATGCACCTTTTTATGACGGTAGTGAAGATCAGCTTTGTTGGATTTCTACAAACGGTGGAGATATAAATTTAATTGCCAAGGCAAATGGAATGTTTAATCCACATTTTGTAACAACAGAGCCGGATAGAATTTATCTATCCCATTGGAATGGCGATTTATTATCCATACAATGGAATGGTACAGATGTAAAAAAATTGGCACATATAACAGGTATTACAACTTATGGAAGTATTCGTACTTATATGGGCCGCCCGGATTCAAAAAGTTTTCATTGTATAATGAATGAAGAAGAGGCTTCAAATGGACAAGAAATGAGCTTCCCTTCTTCTGCATCTATTGTTACCATTTCGCCAAAAGGTAAACAAGCATTGGCCATGATCAACAATAATGTGTATGTGGTTAATCTACCCCAAACCGGAAAAATGCTTGATCTCAATTTAGGCAGTCCTGAAGATGCTGATTTTCCTGCACGCATTCTTACTGATTTTGGAGGTGAATTTCCATACTGGCAAGCAGATGGCAAAACCGTTCATTACAGCTTAGGCAATGCACATTTCAGGTATGATGTGGATCGTGCCCAATTTTTTGAAGACAGTGTTAAAGAGGCAAAACGCTTAGAAGAGAAAAGAACTAAAGACAGCACAGCCCGCTTAGATGCAGACAGTACTTTAAAGAAAATGGCCGATAGCATTAAAGTAATTACTGACAGTGTACAAAAAATTAAAGACAGCATTGAGATGAAAAAAGACAGTGTTGGCTTTATGAAGAAAAAGGAAAAAGAAAAAGAGGAACCAAAGTATAAAATGGATGAACAAGAAGTAAAAGTTTACTTCAAAAAGGATATGTCCTCAGGAACTATTTTGCTGCGCAATGCACGAATCATTACCATGAAAGGGGATGAAGTAATAGAGCGGGGCGATGTGCTGATTGTAAACAACCGAATACAACAAGTTGGCAATGCAGGAAGCATCCCATTACCCGCAGGGGCAAAAGAAATGGATATGAATGGCAAAACGATTATACCGGGTTTTGTAGATACACATAGCCATATGTGGCCTAATTGGGGCATTCATAAAAATCAAGCATGGGTATATGCAGCAAACTTAGCTTATGGCGTTACTACCACCCGTGATCCTCAAACGGCCACAACAGATGTACTCACATACGGCGATATGGTAGATGCCGGTATGATGATGGGGCCACGTATTTATAGCACTGGCCCTGGCGTTGGTTTCTGGTTTTATAACATTAAGGATAGTGCACAGGCAGAAAGTGTATTGATGCAATACAGCAAATACTTTAAAACAAAGTATATTAAAATGTACCTTACAGGTAATAGAAAACAACGTCAATGGATTATTGGTGCTGCACGCAATCAACAATTAATGCCTACAACAGAAGGTGGCCTGGACTTCAAATTGAATATGACAAACCTCTTGGATGGCTATCCCGGCCATGAACATGCCTTGCCTATTTATCCTTTATACAAAGATGTATTTAAAACGATAGCAGAAGCTGGCATGATTGTAACGCCAACTTTATTGGTGAGTTATGGTGGTCCATTTGCTGAAAACTATTTCTGGGAAACAGAAAATCCTTATCATGATCCCAAGGTGCAGCATTTCTTTGCTTATGAAGAGCTTGCTTCCAAAACCAGAAGAGTAGGTGCGGGTTGGTTTATGCCGGAAGAGCATGTATTTCCAAAACATGCAGAAAATATGAAAGGCCTTGTAGAAGCAGGTGGCATGGTTGGCATTGGTAGTCATGGAGAGTTTCAGGGGCTTGGATATCATTGGGAGGTATGGGCCATGCAAAGTGGTGGTATGAGACCAATAGATGCTTTGAAATGTGCTACTATACTTGGTGCTCAGGGTCTTGGCCTTGATAAAGATTTGGGTAGTATTGAAGTAGGCAAACTTGCAGATCTTATTATTCTAAATAATAACCCTTTGGATAATATTAGAAACACCAATACTATTCAGTTTGTAATGAAAGATGGCCATTTATATGAAGGCAATACTTGTGATGAAGTATATCCAAACAACAAAAAATTAGATACAAGAGAATGGCAATTTGATAAGCCTGTAAGCAATACAGGAATCAAAAAATAATAGAATCATTATTTAATTATTGAATATAAAGACCGGGAAGCTCCGGTCTTTTTTATGGTATATAATCTTTGATTCAATCTGAATCTTATCACAAAAATAAATCAGGTATAGAGTTAAGTGATCTAAATAAAAATCACCCTGACTAATGCTTTAAACCAAATCTGTAAAACAATTGCTAATACAAAAAAGGAAACTAAAAAATTGAAATTTACATCCCCATCAAATGCATGAATTCATCTTCGCTAAGTATTTTTATCGTATTAATTTTTTTTGCTTTTTCTAATTTACTTCCTGCATCTGTACCAACTATTAGGTAATTCAATTTACTACTTACACTACTTGCAATGGTAGCACCTTTGGCCTCAGCCATTGCCTCTGCTTCACTTCTTTTCATTTTTGCAAGGGTACCTGTAAATAAAAAACTCTGCCCACTAAATCCTGCATCTATATTTTGCTCTTTTTTGATGTTAAACAGTTGTAAGCCATGTGCTTCTAAAGCATGCAGCATATCTATATTTTGTACATTTTGGAAAAAAATGAAAATGCTTTGTGCTACTTTTATGCCTACATCTTCTTGCTGCTGTAGCTGCTCAATACTCATATTTTGAAAATCAAAAATATGTTGAACGGCATTGGCCAAAGTTTTTGCAGTTGTTTCTCCTACATATCGTATGCCCATTGCATATATCAGCCTGTTTAGCGGTTGCTTTTTGCTATCTTCTATAGCTTGTTGGAGGTTATCAATACTTTTTTTACCAAAGCCATCCAATTGAGATAGTGTTTGCCACGGCAATGTATATATACCAGGTATATCTTTAAGTAAACCCAATTCATAAAACTTGCGTACATTGGCATCTCCAAAGTTTTTAATATCCATTGCATCCTTACTTACAAAGTGTATGATGCGCTCCACCACTTGTGCTTCACATTCAATATTTATACACCTCCACACTGCTTCTCCTTCTTCTTTGTATAAACTACTTTTACAAACCGGACATTCCTTTGGAAATTCAATACTCTTTTCAGTTCCTTTTCTAAGTGCCGGTAATGATTGTACTATTTGTGGTATTACATCCCCTGCCCTTTCTATGAGTACTGTATCACCAATCATCAGATTTTTTTCCTTGATATATTCTTCATTGTGTACGCTAATGCTACTTACAGTTACTCCCCCAATATTTACAGGTTGAAGCTTTGCAACCGGTGTTATGGCTCCGGTTCTACCAACCTGAAACTCTACATGCAGCAGTTGAGTTGTGGCCTGTCTTGCTTTAAATTTATAAGCGATAGCCCAACGGGGATGATGACTGGTCATACCCATTTTTTCTTGTAAATCAATGCTGTTTGTTTTAATCACCATGCCATCTATTTCATAGGGCAGGTTATCTCTTTCTTTTTCAAAATTTTGTACATAGTCAATCACTGATTCAATTGAAGACAAACTTTTCATTTCCTTTATTGGGCTTTTTAAACCACAATCCCATAAAAGTTGAATGCAACCTTCATGTGATTGTAATAAATCGGAAGTTTGTTGACCGGGAATCGTAGTAAAATAGCTGATATGATATAAAAATGCATCCAAATTTCTTTCTGCCACAGCCTTTGGATCCTTTTGTCTTAAACTACCACTTGCTGCATTTCTTGGATTTGCCAACGGAGGAAGTCCTTGTGCCACTAAACCTTCGTTATAATTTGCAAAAGCTTTTTTTGTAAGCAATACTTCTCCCCTTATTTCTACTTGCTTTAAGCCATACTTTGAAAAAGGTGCACTGAGTGGTATAGATCTTATCTGTTTTATATTTTGTGTAATAGCTTCTCCTTCTACTCCATCTCCCCTTGTGGTAGCCCTTACCAATAAATCATTTTCATAAACTATAGAAATACTTGCTCCATCAAATTTTGGCTCTGCGGTATAGGTTAAAATCTGTTCACCAGTCAATTCCTTTGCCTTTCTGTCAAAATCGAAAAGATCATCAGCATCATAGCTATTACCTAAACTAAGCATAGGCACCAAATGCTTTACAGTTTCAAAAGATCCATTCAAACTACTGCCCACACGCTTTGTGGGTGAATCAACAGTAATTAAACTCGGATTTTCATGCTCCAATTTTTCTAAGCTTTTAAAAAGCAAATCATATTGCTCGTCACCAATCAATGGATTGTCCTGCACATAGTATTGATACTCATGAAACCGAAGTACATCACGTAAATCGTTAATGTCACCGGGCACAGCATTTTTTGGAATGAGGGTATTGGTTAATGCTTGTAATGCATGTATTTGATCTGATGTGTACATATTGAAATTCGATTTATGCATTGCAATAGTATAATAATTGTATAGAGTTCTGTATTTCATTCTCAAATGCATTTTAGCTGGGCATAAGGTTGTGGTTGCTAATGCATTAATTGATCAATTAATAAATTAAAAATTATGTGCCTTCTGTTTCGATTATTGAATCCGAACTTATCTGCATTCAAATATTTTGATAATAATAGTTTCGAGCATTTGTGATGTGTTTCTCTGAGCCAATTCTTGAATAAAATAATTTGTTTATGCAGTTCTTCCATTGCTTTTCCTTTATCAGACTTTCGTGTTTCTATCTTCATTTCTATTTTTAATTTTGCTGTTGCATTTTCATCGTATCTACATTTTTTACATCGTTTATAAAAACAGGTTCTATTATTAATACTTTCTTTACATCCACAAGGAATGCATTGGTAACCATTGGCCCATTTCTTAAGAAATATATACTCATAACATACATCGTTGATTTTATATCGCTTATTGGATTCTATTGCATGAATACCTTCAAACATATCTAAATATAATTAGCTATAACTATACTAACATTATTAGCTAATGACAAATGTTTTATGAGAAATGCGAAACAAATACATAATTCTAAAACTGTAAATTTATAGTCACATCAATTTTTTTTAAAAGCATATAATGTGTTTGATATACATATTATTTTTTTATAGCTTAACTTAGCAACTTTAATGATTTGAATACAAATTTGCATCACACTGTTTAATATAAGATTGATATGGCTGCAACGCATGAACTGTCTGTTAGTAAAGAAAAATCCTCACCAAAAAAAATACACAAGGATTTAGAAAAGGAATTAATAAAAGATGTTTTAGGTTTAGTTGAAACCTATCCTCGAGTACCAATAACTGTTGATTGTGTCATATTTGGTTTTGATGAAAACAGCTTAAAAGTACTTCTGATAAGAAGTGACCTCGAAATTTATAAAGGAAAATGGAGTTTACTGGGAGATTTTGCAAAAGATTCCGAAGATCTGGATGAAGCCGCAGCCAGAGTACTGAAGGAGCGAACTGGTATGGATGATGTTTATTTAGAACAGGTGCGTACATTCAGTACACCAGGACGCCATCCCGGTGGAAGGGTATTAACTGTGGCTTATTGTTCTTTACTAAATATTGCCCATCATCAGTTGAAAATTTTGGATAATGAAATACACTGGCATGACTTCAAAAGTTTGAAAGAAAAAGACCTTGCTTTTGACCATAAACTCATTTTAGACAACTGCATACAATGGCTCCAAAAGCGTATGATGGAGCATCCATTGGGTATCAATTTATTGCCCACTAAGTTTTCGCTCAGAAAATTACAAAGTCTTTATGAATCCATTCTTGACCGACAAATGGACAGAAGAAATTTTAGAAAAAAATTCTTTGCCATGAATTTCCTCATCGATACAGGTGAAATGGAAACCGATGTGCCGCACAGACCGGGTAAATTGTACAAGTTTGATTTTAAAAAATACGAACAAAACAAACGCAGGTGGACCGGCATTGATTTTTAGCAACCATTTTGTTTAAGCAATTAACTATTTTTTTGTAGCAAACTCAATACAAAAATATTTTTTGTTAAAAATATTTTTCTTTTTTGTGTAAAAAGTACACATTTGCATTTTCTATCTTGAAAACGATTGCGATGCTTTTTCTCCGATAGAGATGATTAATAGTGTGTATTTTAATATTGAGCGTGGAAAGAATAGATCTAACAGATCGCTTCAATCAACACATCAATATTTATTTTATAAAACAAAAGGGAAAATTAAATGAGGGTAAAAAGACTTATCAATCTTATTGTATTGCCACTGCTGTTATTGAATATGCAAGCATGGTCGCAAAACAAAAGCATTTCTGGAAAAGTAACTGATGCCAAAGATGGCAAACCACTTGCAGGTGCATCAGTAAAAGCAAAAGGTATTACAAATGGGACAGTAACAAATGCTCAAGGAGTATTTATTTTGAGTGTGCCTACTACTGCCACTGAATTAGAAATTTCCATGGTTGGGTACACAGTAGTTACTGTGAGCATCACCGGCGATAATTTGCTTGTTGGGTTAGAACCTGCCGCCAATACATTAAATGAGGTAGTGGTGATTGGTTATGGAAATTCAAAAAAGAAAGAGCTTACCGGCTCTGTTGTAAGTCTTGGCGAAAAAGATTTTCAAAAAGGAACCATAACCACACCTGACCAGCTAATAGCTGGTAAAATAGCTGGTGTACAGGTGGTATCAAATGGTGGAGCACCCGGATCGGGAAGTACTATCAGAATACGAGGTGGCGCATCTTTAAATGCTAGTAATGACCCATTGTATGTCATTGATGGTATTCCTTTGACTGGCGACGGTGTATCTGGTATTGCAAATCCTCTGGCGTTAATTAACCCAAATGATATTGAGAATATCACAGTTTTAAAAGACGCCGCATCTACTGCCATCTATGGATCTAGGGCCTCCAACGGTGTAATATTAATTACAACAAAAAAAGGAAAAAAAGGTGCCTTGAAAATCAACTTTAGTTCCTTAGCATCTGTTTCTACAATTGCAAAAAAACTTGATGTAATGGATGCTGCTACGTTTACAAATTTTGTGAATACAAACTCGAAATCCACCGCTGAAAACAAGGCCTACCTTGGAAATGCAAACACAGATTGGCAAAATGAAATCTTTCAATCTGCATTAACTAGTGACAATAACCTGAGTATGACTGGGGCAATATCAAATATACCTTATAGGGTGTCTTTAGGTTATACAAATCAACAAGGCATTCTTAAAACAGATAAATTGCAAAGAACTACAGCTGCCATATCATTAACACCAATGCTTTTTGATAACCATCTAAAAGTTGATCTCAATATTAAAGGGGCGGTCACTAAAAGCAATTTTGCGAATCAAGGTGCTATTGGTGCTGCTGTTACTTTTGACCCAACACAACCAGTGTTTGATGAAAAAGGCAATTATTTTGAATGGAGACAATCTAATGGCTATAATCCAAATGCCACAGCTAATCCTGTAGCATTATTGAATCAACAAACAAATATTGGAAACGCACTTAGAAGTTTTGGCAACCTACAGTTTGATTATAAAACACATTTTCTACCTGATTTACATTTGAATCTAAATCTGGGGTATGATGCAACTGATGGTAATGGAACTTTTGCAACAGAAGATAGCGCAAAACAAGCAAAAGCAATTGGTGGATTTTATAGGGGGACTACTGGTAAATATCAGCAATACAAAACCTACACATTTAGCGAACTATACCTTAGCTATCTAAAAGACATAAGCAGTATTAACAGCAATATAAACGTTATAGCTGGGTATGGTTACTACAATAATAGAAGCGCAAATTATGGTTATTATTCCTTCTTTTTAAATGGTGATACTGTAGTTGATTCTAAACCTAATGCCCCACTGTTTATTGACCAGCAAACACTCCTATCCTACTATAGCAGATTAAGATTTACAGTTGCCGGCAAATATGTTTTTGCAGCATCCGTACGTACCGATGGTTCTTCAAGATTTGCAAAAGGAAATAGATGGGGTGTATTTCCAACAGGAGCTTTTACTTGGTTAATCAATAAAGAAGATTTTTTAAAGAGTTCAGCTGTTGTATCTGATCTTAAACTTCGTTTGAGCTATGGAGTTACCGGACAACAGGATGGAATTGGATATTATAATTTCCTACCTGCATATTTCCCAAACAATAGTGTTGCCCAATATCAAATTGGTTCAACATTTTATAATTTATTTTCCCCGGCACCTTATGCAGCAGATATTCGGTGGGAAACAACGGAATCATACAATTTAGGTTTGGATTTTGGATTTGCAAAAAACAGAGTGTCAGGATCAATAGATTTTTATCAGAAAAAAACTAGAGATTTACTCAACACATTTTTTGTACCTGCTGGTACTAATTTTAGTAATCAGATAACAGATAATGTTGGCAATATGGACACAAAGGGATTTGAGGTACTGCTTAATATTACCCCAATATTAAATACTAATTTTAAATGGGATTTAAGCTATAATTTTTCATACAATAAAAGAGAAATTACAAAGCTGACACTAAATGAAGATCCAACTTTTAAAGGCAATCCGGTTGGTGGAATTTCTGGTGGTACGGGGCAGAATATTCAAATACAATCCGTTGGATATGAACCAAATAGTTTTTATGTGAACAAACAAGTGTATGATGAAAAAACTGGGGCACCTATTGAAGGGTTATTTGCAGATTTAAATAGAGATGGCGTATTAAATGACCAAGATTTATATCATTATAAGTCTCCTTTTGCACCATATTCAATGGGCCTTACAAACAGCTTTAGTTATAAGCAGTGGTCATTAAATTTTGTAATGCGTGCTAATATTGGCAACTATCTTTATAATAATATACAGTCCAATCTTGGGGTTACTCGGAATATTTTGAACCCCAATAATTACTTACAGAATGCACCAATATCCACCTTTGAAACAAATTTTTTCAACAATCAATTTAAGAGCGATTATTATATCCAGAATGCATCTTTTGCCAAAATGGATAATATCGGCTTGAGTTATAATGTTGGAAAAATCTTAAAAAATAAAGCAAATTTGGTAGTAGGTGCCAATTGTCAAAACGTATTTGTAATTACAAAATATGATGGTCTTGATCCGGAAATATTTGGTGGAATTGATAATAATATCTACCCAAGGCCAAGAATTTATTCACTTAACTTGAGTATTAGTTTCTAACCAAATAAAATAAGAAAAATGTATAAATATATTAGACTATTTGCAGCATTTATATTTCTCTTTACAGCAATATCTTCTTGCACAAAAAATCTTGACAGAAGGCCCAGTGTTGGCACTTATGTTGACAGTGTTTACTCAAGTGCAGAAGGGTATAAAATTCAACTTGCCAAAGTTTACAGCGCATTTGCCTTAACAGGAAAAGATGGTCCATCATCATCAGACCTTGGTGGTATTGATGCAGGTACTTCAGACTTTTTAAGACTTTATTGGAATGCACAACAGCTCACTACAGACGAGTCTATCTGTGCATGGAATGACCCTGGCGTTCCAGATTTTCACAATATGAATTGGACCTCCGGCAATGTTATTCTTAATGGATTATACAATCGTTGCTTATACCAAATAGTAGTAGCCAATTCTTTTTTAAAAGAATGTGCTCCAGATAAAGTTTCTGGCAGAGGTATATCCGATGCTGATAATGCCACAATTCAAGTATATGCAGCAGAGGCTCGATTCTTACGTGCATTTCAATATTCCGTTTTAATGGACCTATTTGGAAATCCTCCATTTATAACAGAAGCAGATCCTATAGGCTCTTTCTTACCATCACAAATTTCAAGAAGTGATTTGTTTACTTACGTTGAATCAGAATTAACATCAATAGAATCATTACTTCTGGATGCCAGAACAAATGAATATGGCCGTGCAGATAAGGCAGCCTGCCAATCTTTGCTTGCCCGTGTTTATCTCAATGCTGAAACATATACAGGCACAGAGCGTTATGCAGATGCACTTAATTATTCACAAAAAGTATTAGATGCCGGTTACCAATTATTGCCAAGCTATCGTGAACTTTTTTTAGCGGATAACAATATTGGGAATACAGAAGCAATATTGAGTATTAACTTTGATGTACAGTTTACTCAGAATTATGGAGGAACAACCTTCCTTGTAAATTCTGCCATAAATGGAGATATGGATCCTACAAGTTTTGGTGTGCCAAATGGTGGTTGGGGTGGTAATAGGAGTACAGAAAAATTACCTTTTCAATTTGCAGATATTTCCGGTACAACAGATAGCAGAGCAAGTTTCTTCGGCACAAAACCAGAAATTGACGATGTAAGTAAATTTACAGATGGACTGCGTGTTACAAAATTTAGGAATGTTAATAAGGATGGTAGTTTACCTACAAATGCAGGTACTTTCTGCTCTGTTGATTTCCCTTTGTTTCGGTTAGGAGAAATGTATTTGATTCATGCAGAATCAATTTTAAGAACAGGCGGCAATACAACAGATGCAGTTAACGATATCAATATGCTTAGGAATCGTGCCTACGGCAATGTTAACGGAAATATTACATCGGTATCACTTGATGATATCTTAAATGAGCGGTCGAGAGAGTTGTATTGGGAAGGCTTCCGTAGAACAGATTTAATTCGCTTTGATAAATTTACAGGAAGCAATTATTTGTGGCCTTGGAAAGGTGGTATAAAAGATGGAACTGGGGTAGATGACCATTTTCAAATTTTCCCAATTCCCTCTACAGATTTAATTGCCAATCCAAATCTTAAGCAAAACACAGGGTACTAAAATTTTAAAATAATTATATGATACGTAAATCAAATTTATTTATATATATCTTCATCATCATGATAGCTGCATCATGTGAAAAGGATGAAAATCAGCTACTTTATATTGATGGCATCGCTCCAGAATTAAGCACATCTAATGTAGCAGACTCAGCAAATTTTTCTTTCATTAATCAGGGGAATAATGCTGTAACATTAAATTGGACAAATCCAAATTATGAATTTAATACAGGTATAAGTTCCTTAGATGTAACTTATACAATTGAAATAGATACAGTTGGTGCAAACTTCACAAACCCCAAAAAGAAACAAGTGGTTGTAAGTAAGAACCTAACTTATTCTATGACAGTGAGTGAACTTAATGCAATTATGCTCAATAATTTGGAACTTGCTGACAGCACAGTTCATTATTTGGAAATGAGAGTAAAGTCAAGTCTAACAAGCGGACAGCCTGAACTTGTTTCTAATATTGTGCAACTACCACCTTATGTAGCATACGCTATTCCACCAGTAGTCACACCACCATCAACCGGAACTCTATATATAACAGGAAGTGCTACACCAGCAAACTGGCAATGTGGTTGTGGTGAATCAGCACCGGCAAATCAAACTTTTACTCAAATTAGTTCAACACTCTATGAGTTGACTGTTGACTTAGTAGGTGGCGCATCTTATTTATTATTACCAAGATATGGTACGTGGAATGCAGTATCTCCGGATCCCAATAAATATGGCTTTAAAGGAGATAAAAACAAGAACAATGTTTCAGGTGATTTATTTAAAGCAGGTGGTGAAGATATTTTAGCACCACCCACATCCGGATCTTATAAAATTGTGGTTGATTTCCAGAAAGGAACTTTTACACTTACAAAAAAATAATACAAGAAAAATGAAATCGATAATAAAAATTTCTACTCTCTTACTTGCTATTGCAAGTATGATTGTATCCTGCGAAAAAGCTGATAAACTTCCTTTTTATGCTACTGGTTCACAGCCAAATTTATCTGCTGATGCTACAAATATTGCTCCGGTAGCTGCTGACTCAAGTAGTGTTGTTTTAAACCTCAATTGGTCTTATCCAAATTTTTCCAGTGATTCTGCAAAAGCAAAATATATAGTACAAATTGATGCTGCTGGTAGCAATTTTACAACTGCATATACCAAGCAGGTTATAGGTGCTTTAAGTACTGCATTCACAGCAAAAGAATTTAATACCATCCTACTGGGCTATGGTTATTCTTTTGATGTATCTTATGATATGGAAGTGCGTGTTATTGCATCTTATGCAAATAATAATGATCAGCAATTTTCAAATACAATTGCTATTTCTGGTACTCCTTATAAAATACCTCCACGTGTTGCTTTGCCAGCATCCGGCTCATTGTTTATAGTGGGTAGTGCAACTGTTGGTGGTTGGGTTTCTCCGGTGCCTGTGCCCACACAGGAGTTTGCTCAGGTAGATGAAACAAAATGGGCAGGCGTATTCTATCTCACCGGAGGACAGGAATATTTGCTTTTACCTCAAAACACAGGAAGTTTTGACAACAAATATGCACTTACAGATAATTCCATACCCGGTATTAATGAAGGTGGAGATTTTGGACAAAGGGTAGGAGAAGTAGGACCTAATCAAAACTTTGTAGGCCCTTCTTCAGATGGTTGGTATAAAATGGTATTCGATTTTCAATCAGGCAAATTTACTGTAACGCCTTCTGCCTCTGTACCTGCTGAACTATTTATTGTTGGTGGCGCTACTGTTGGTGGATGGAACAATCCTGTACCCGATCCAAGTCAGCGTTTAACCAAATTAAATTCATCAAATTTTGAAATTAAGTTGGATATGGTAGGGCCTTCACAAGCCTATTTATTCTTGCCAACAAATGGTTCTTGGGGTGCTAAATTCGGTGGAGATAATGCCAGTCCTGAAGGTGGTACTTTCAAAGCGGATGGTTCAGATTTACCAGGACCTGACAACTCCGGAAAATACAAAATTGAAGTTAGCTTTTTAGACAATACATACAAGGTTGAAGAAGCTGAATAAGTAATGCTAAGCAATACAGTTTATTACATTTTTTCATGATTTATAAATAAACGGGCTGCTCTTTTTAGGGTAGCCCTTTTTATGCATATCAGTCTTCTGGATCAAAGAATATCCTGCAGCAATATTCATATATGTTCAATAAAGAATATAATGATTTGATTTCAGTCATCTACAATTTACACCAATAAAAAAACCACAGTAACATCAGTATTTTTTTCTATCTGTGATATAGTATAGAACACAGGTCATCTCCATTTATTTCTTCCTAAAGAAAATTCTTACCGGCACGCCAGTAAAATTGAATTGCTTTCGCAGTTGATTTTCTAAGTAATTTTTATATGGTGTTTTTATATCATTTGGATGGTTAGAATAAAATGCAAAAGATGGAACAACTGTAGGTAATTGCATGATAAACTTAATCCTTACAGTGTGCCCTCTTACCATGGGTGCCGGATTGTTTTCAATAATTTTCAATAATTTTTCATTGAGTAGGTTGGTGGTTATTCTCCTCTTTCTGCTATCATATACTTCAATAGCTGTTTCTATAGCTTTAAAGATTCTTTGCTTTTCTTTGACTGATACAAATAGAATGGGGACATCTACAAAAGGTGCAATTTTTTGGCGAACATGTTGTTCATAATCTTTAGCAGTATTGGTGGCTTTTTCTTCTATCAAATCCCATTTATTTACTAAGAGTACAATACCCTTGCCCTTGCGGGATGCTAAAGAAAATATGCTTACATCCTGTGCTGTTATTCCTTTTACTGCATCCAACATGAGGATACAAACATCGGCTTCATCCATGGCACGAATGGCCCTAATGATCGAATAAAATTCAAGGTCATCTTTTTCTTTGCTCTTTTTGCGAATGCCAGCAGTATCAATTAAAACAAATTCTTTTTGAAATAATTTATAATGTGTATGTATGGTATCTCTGGTAGTACCTGCTATATCACTTACGATTGTACGCTCCTCTCCTATCAATGCATTTAAAAGTGAGGACTTACCTGTATTTGGCTGTCCAATAATTGCGAATCGTGGTACCTGATTTTCTTTATCCTCTTCTTCTTCATCCTGCTTTGGAATATGAGCAGCTAAAGCATCCAGCAATTCTCCAGTACCACTACCACTGATACTGCTTATGGGGTAAATGGTATCGTATCCTAATGCATAAAATTCATTTGCCTCCAGCAAACGCTGACTATTATCCGTTTTATTCACTACAAGAAAAACAGGTTTTGTACTTCTACGAAGTAATGCTGCTGTGCTTTTATCTAATTCGGTAATACCTGACTCCACTTCTACTACAAAAAATATTGCATTTGCTTCCTCAATGGCAATAGCTACCTGTTTGCGAATTGCCTTTTCAAACACATCTTCACTATCAGGCACAAAGCCACCGGTATCAATAATATTGAATGTTTTTCCAGTCCATTCGGCTATACCATATTGACGATCTCTGGTAACGCCACTTATATCATCTACAATAGCTTTACGCTGCTCTAATAATCTATTAAACAAAGTGCTTTTCCCCACATTTGGCCTTCCTACTATTGCTACTGTAAATGTCATGATACCTGATTTTAAATTAATATCCGTACTCCTTTAGCATAAACTCACTATTGCGCCATCCCGGACGAACTTTTACAAAGAGTTGCAAATATATTTTTTGTTGTAAAAATGATTCTATGGATTGTCTGGCTTCTATCCCCAATCGCTTGATCATACTACCACCTTGGCCTAGTATGATTGCCTTTTGGCTTTCCCGCTGTACAATAATATCGGCTTGAATTTTTATAAGCTTTTCTTGTTGCTTAAATTCATTGATCAGTATGGTAGAGTGATAAGGCAGCTCATCATCCAATAAAGCATATACATGCTCTCTGATTAATTCGCTTACAAAAAATCTTGTAGGCAAATCACTGAGATCTTCATCATTATAGAAGGGAGCTGCTTCGGGAAGTAATGCCACTATTTTCGATAATAATTCCTGAATATTTTTTTGCTTGAGTGCAGATATGGTGATGATGTCCTGCACATAAAGTTTATCTTTAAAAAAGGTTTGGGTATATTCAAGTTTTGCCTTACCAACGGCATCGGATTTATTGATAACCAATAGTGATTTGCCTTTGAGCTTGAGTGCAGAAAAAAGAAGATCACTGCTTTCAGGATTATCTCCGGCATCTACTAGTAGGAGTGCTATATCACTATCTTCTAATGCAGACTTTACCGCTTGCATCATACGCTCATGCAATTTGTATTTACTTTCAATAATGCCTGGCGTATCTGAAAAAATGATTTGGTAAACACCTGGTTCGTTTAAAAAACCTTTGATGCGATGTCTGGTTGTTTGCACCTTAGGACTTACAATAGCTAATTTTTCTTGTATGAGAGTATTCAGCAAAGTGCTTTTGCCTGCATTGGGTTTACCAAAAATGCTAACGAATCCACTTTTCATCGCAAAATTTTTAAAAAAGAAAAGCCCCGCTCAAAGCGGAGCTTTTTATTGTTGCGAAGGATGGGTTCGAACCAACGACCTTCGGGTTATGAGCCCGACGAGCTACCACTGCTCTACTTCGCGGTGCAAATATAGAGGTGTATTGCTTATGAGCCAAACCAATCTTTTATATTTAATCTTTTTTCTTTAAAGAACTGCCCCCACCTACGTCTAAATCTCTAATGACAGCACCTCCTTTATATCCAATATTGCTTACACCGCTGGCACTTGCTTTTAGCTCTTTCGAAGCATTTACACTAATGCCGGATGCACCACTGGCAGTTACATCTGCAGTTTCGCTACCGAGCTCAAAACCCCTGAAACCGCTGGCACCACTGGCAGCTACAGTTAAATCTGTAGTGGTTCCTTTTACTTCTGCTACCGATGCACCACTCAAACTAAAACTTAGTGATTCAGCTGCAATCTCTCCTTTTACTACACTGGCACCGGAAATTTCTATTTCTAAATCTTCCACTTTTAGAAGCCCGGTTATTTTGCAACTACTGGCACCATTGATATCCAAACCATTCAAATCAGTAACCGTAACATACGCTTTGAGAGATTTATTACCCCAGTTCCAATTATTCCAATTGCCACTTTCTACAAATATTCTTAGCTCTCCATTCCTTACTTCTGTTTCAATTTTATTATTGTATTTACCATCTTCTGAACTTATAGCCACAGCTTGCTCATTGCCTTGGGATAAAAAAATCGCTATCGCTCCATTTACTTTTATATGGTCAAAAGCAGCCACTGTTCTTACTTCTGCATTTGCATCATATACTAATTCCTGAGCGTTTGCTTGGGTTAATAAGCCTATTAATATTACAAGGCTAAATATATGCTTCATTATTCTTATATTTTTTTTAGAACCTATTATACGCCGCAACTTTAAAAATGTTACATACTTCATTGCGCAGAGCGCAAAAAAATTGTTTCTCTCAAATTTAATATGCGCAAAACCATATTCTACAATGTTTTCAGGAAATCTTTAGTACAAGTAACTGTATCATCTATATCTTGATAGCTAAGTGCATTATTGAGAAACCAACTCTCAAATGGTGATGGTGGCAAATAAATGCCCCTATCCAACATAAAATGAAAATAAGATTTGAATCTATTGTTATCAGCATTGGCTGCCGATGCAAAATCTACCACAGGATGATTGCAGAAATGAACACTCATCATGGAGCCCAATCTGTTTATAACCACAGGAATATTTGCCTGCTCAAATGCTATTTGTAATTGTTGATGCAAGTACGCAGTTTTTGCATCCAATCCTTCAATTAAATTAGTTGATTGGATTATTTTAAGTGTGGTAAACCCGGCAATCATTGCCAAGGGATTTCCACTTAAAGTACCAGCCTGGTACACATTCCCCAAAGGGGCAATACACTGCATAATTTCTTTTTTGCCGCCAAAAGCACCTACCGGTAATCCTCCACCTATAACTTTACCAAAAGTAACTAAATCCGCATTTATACCAAGTCTTTCCTGTGCACCACCTTTTGCCAAACGAAAGCCGGTCATAACCTCATCAAAAATAAAAACGATGTCATGCTGGTCGCATATAGTTCTTAAGCCTTTCAGAAATGTGGTTTCAGGAATAATGCAGCCCATATTGCCTGCTACCGGTTCTATAATGATGGCAGCAATTTCGTTGGGGTGCGTATCCACCAAATTCTTTACTGCACTCAAATCATTGTAAGCACATGTGAGGGTGTCAGAGGCCACACCACTAGTAATACCGGGTACTTGCTGAATATTTAGGGTGGCCACACCACTGCCAGCTTTTACCAAAAAGGAATCAGCATGGCCATGATAACAGCCTTCAAATTTTATTACTTTATTCCTTCCTGTATATCCACGGGCCAGCCTCAAAGCACTCATACATGCCTCTGTGCCACTGCTTACCATTCTGACCAAATCTACATTGGGAGCCATTCTACAGATCAACTCTGCCATTTCAATTTCCAATTTTGTAGGCGCACCAAAGGATGTACCCAACACAGCTTTTTCTTGAATGGCCTTCACAACCTCATCGTGTGCATGCCCCAAAATCATTGGCCCCCAAGAGGATATGTAGTCTATATATTTATTATCGTCCTCATCATATAAATAAGCCCCTTTTGCATGTTTAAAAAAAACCGGATTCCCTCCCACACTTTTAAATGCACGTACCGGTGAGTTTACACCTCCTGGAATGCTTTGTTGTGCTCTTTCAAAAAGCAGATCACTATTGCTTCTGTTCATATTAATTTTAATGCGGGGCAAAAGAAGGAAAGAATCATTGATTAATATGATTTGTATTGTAATGAAAGTATCA
The DNA here is from genome assembly GCA_937892395.1 of uncultured Parafilimonas sp. Taxonomy (GTDB): domain Bacteria; phylum Bacteroidota; class Bacteroidia; order Chitinophagales; family Chitinophagaceae; genus CALAGJ01. The sequence continues at coordinate 1,531 of CALAGJ010000037.1, read as the reverse complement.
TATTAACTACTGTTGAGAAAATTATAGGGTCAATACAATATGCGGTAAGAATGTATATTTTTTATTATAATGTACAAAAAAAATCAAATACAATTAATGCTCACTAACCTCCCATTCTATATCAATTTCTTGAAAACTGATATCGTGATTTTCTAACTCTTTTAGCACAGGATTGTAAATGCCTTCTACTGCAGGTATATGTACACCACGTTCTTTTATTTTACCTTCCAATAGCAAAGAGGCAGCTATACCCAAAGGCAAGCCAACTGTTTTTGCCATTGCAGTATGAATACTATCACTACCTTTTACTACTAAGCTGCTTTTTATCTCATGTTCTTTATCATCTTTTCTGTATTTGATTTCATGCAGCATGATAATCATATCCTTATCCTCAGGCGATAAGGCTAATTTATTTTCAAGGATGGATTGGAGTATATCTGCAGCTGTAGTTTCACCTTTATTGATTAATTTATTATCTTGGATACCTAAAAACAATAACTGCTTCCATACTATGTCTTCATCGTCGGAAAGCATTGCCTGCTCTGGGTTTTCAACGATCGCTTTCCATCGAGCAGTACCATGTTGATTGATATATGTTTGAAAGAATTCAGCATAACTTAAGCCATCTGATTGTATGCGTTTTTCCTCATCTGTAAGTTTCCATGCAGTTATACATTTCCATCCTTTTATAAAATTAGGATGACGAAGTGTGGTACGCATAAAATCCTGTACAGTTTCCAAATGATAGGTGGGGATATAGCTAAGCGAATCACGATTTGCATACCAACCATAATCACCCATACCCGGTACGGCAACCAATTGATTTGCATCAAATAATTTTTCATAGTCGGTTTGTATGATGGAATTATCAGATTTAAAAATGGCACCAGCTTTTCCGGCAAGGAGGATATTCCTTGGATTCCAACTAATTTTATAATGCCATGGGTTATTATCACTTTCAGGAGCCACAAGACCGCCACAATGTGAATGAAATCCATGTATCACTCCACCTGCTGATTGTATATGATGAATCAATTGCATAGCACTCATGTGGTCTATACCCGGATCTAAACCCATTTCGTAGAGAAACAAAATATCTTTTGCTTGTACCGCTTCACTCAGGTTACGAATTTCCGAATCCAAATAAGAGGCTGTTAGTAAATGTTTACCCAGTTCTAAACAATCCAATGCAAGCAAGCGATGCAGGTGTGGTGGCATGAGTGAAATAACAACTTCAGCAGCAGATACTAATGCTTTTCTCTCCGATTCATGCTCCAAAGAAATGCCCCTTGCTTCTACCAAATCATGATGACCAACTTTTTCTTTTGCTACTTGCTCATTTGCGTCAGCTATTACTATTTTCCAGTTTTTTTCTGTGGCTTTTTGTTTTAAAAAATCAATTAGTACAGACGCTGACTTTCCTGCACCGAATAATACAATTTGGTATTGATTCATTGTAATGATGATTTGAGAGGGCGCAAACATAAAGCCTCAATGCCATGACAACAAACCTATTCAGATCGGAAGAGCA
>CALAGJ010000036.1 GCA_937892395.1 uncultured Parafilimonas sp. | reverse complement strand
GCCTAAGTGACTGGAGTTCAGACGTGTGCTCTTCCGATCTTAATCTTTTGATGTCTTTAAGTGACTGTGTTTTTTTCACTAATTGTCCTTTTATGGATACCGCTTTTTCTTGTGCAGAAATGGATTGTCCAAAAAAAACAAGTAGTACAAAAATTGTAATTTTTGTAACCTTCATGTGCGTAAATTTTTTGTTTAATAAATAAAAATGAAAGAGCGTTTGCTTGATAGTGGTACGGTAATTTTTGGATTGAAGTTTGTAAATATGAGAGTTTTATTTAATCAAAAGTTAACTATTCTTCTATCTTTCCTTACAATAATTGAATTGTGATGAATGATGTCTTTTAAGGGTATGATACTATCCAAATACGCAGCACAACATGTACAATGAAAACTAGAGTAGTACATGAAAATACCGGCCTTACGGGGCCGGTATTTCTCTCATAAGCGATCTCTTTACTTTACAAGGATCATCTTTTTAGTGTCAGCTTTTTTCCCATCAATCAGTAATGAATAGTAGTAGTTGCCGGCTGTTAATTCATTTGCATTGATTGTAACTGTTCCATTTCCTTTGGTAAGTGATGAAACTGTTTTTACAACCGTGCCATTGCTATTGGTTATGATCATTTGCGCAGAGCTAACCGAGGTAGGTATAGTATAACGAATTGTGGTAACATTTGTAAATGGATTTGGTGCATTTTGCTCTAAGCGAATTCCTTCTGGTAAAGAAGATGCTGCAGTGGCAGATGAAGTGCTACCGTTTTTTACTATGGATTTTAGTTCTTCAACAGTTGCTTTTAATTCTTCAATTATTGCTTGCTGTTCTTGAATTGCTTTTATAGCTAGTACACCAAAACCACTGTAATCCATTGTATATATTTCATCACCTTTATCATTTTGAGAGTGGTTTACAATTTCTGGGAATAATTTCTCCACATCTTGTGCTATGAGGCCATAGTATTTGTGAGAGGATTTACCGTTTAAAAAATTATATTTTAGGACTTCTAATTGTTTGATACTTTTTAAAACAGATGGAGCCTGCTCAATGTCTTTTTTCAACCTACGGTCTGAAATTGAAGTGTATGCTCCACTTGATTCATCAAAAGAACCAACAAAAACTCCGTTTTGATGGAGCGCCAAACTACCATCAAAGTTTGTAGTATAAAAAGTCCAATCTTGATTATTTGCCTCTTCATTTGAGATCATTAGACCAAAGCTTGCGCCTGATGAGCTACCATGCTCTACTTCCAATTCTCTAAGAGGAGTAGCGGTACCAATGCCCACTCTTGATGCTGCAGCAGCCCCAGCCCCATTGATAATAACATTACCACCAGAGTTATTTAAAGTCAAAGTAGCTGCTGCTCCATTATTTCTTGCCATAATTTCATTGTCATCAATTGCGATATTGAGTGTTGTTGTTGAACCTGAAGTAATAAAACCTCCTCCGCTTAAACTTACATCCGAACCACCTGCAACATGTAGTTTAGTAGCAGGTACAGTTGTGCCAATACCCACACTTCCATTTACAAAAAGACCGTTGGCAGGAGCCGCAGATGGGCTACCTACAGATACTCCTCCATCTGCTCTAACTAAAAGTTTTGTAGAACCGTTAGCTTGAGCCCTAAAAACTTCTTGACCTGAACCTGCATTGACATGTAATTTTCCTGATGGAAATGCAGTACCTATACCTGTACTTCCAAATACATAGAGCCCGTTTGTAGGAGCAACTGTTCCACCACCAACACTCAATCCACCCAATGAATCTGAATACAGCGTGGCCAGTCCATTTACGAAAGTGCTAAATGGACTTTGATTAGTAGCTACATTGATTTGAAATCTTGTACCTGGTGTAGTTGTGCCAATACCAATTTTGCCAGCTCCACCAATCCTCATTCGCTCAATGTTGTTTGTTCTAAAAATCAAAGCTTTATTATCTGTTGTTCCCAGAAAGTTTGTAGCAGTATTTATTCCTGCATTTCCTGTAAGGCTCCACTGAGCTTTTGTACTAATAACACTTGCACATAACAGTGCTCCGAATAAGAGTTTCTTTCTCATTTTGTAAAATTTTGTTTGTTAATAAAATTATTATACATGTAGAACAACAAATCCAAAAAATGTTACCCTGTTTTCTATAAAATTTTTAAAAAAAAATGAGTTGAATAAAATGTCAAGATAGCTTAATAACAAATTTTGCAATAAGTAGGTAGTAAAGAAAATCCGAATAGTTGGCTTCAAATGCATTTATAAAAAAAGTCAAATTGTTTACCTTTTTTGCTCTTAAACAACCCTGATCTTATAATCTATTTTGCCTTTATATTTTTTTCTTGTCTATGTTATTTTTAAAAATGGGGGTTATTACCAAATGGAATTTTAGCTTTGGGAATAAATTGAATATTGTAGTATGATTTGTTTCAATCTATAGAATATACTTTATTAAATTAATGATTAGCCAGTTTTGAAATTACTGCTCTATATTTTCCATTTGCAGTAAGTTTTATTTCTTTCACATAGTTGATTTGAACTAAAACTGAACCCAGTTGAGCTTGTATTCTTTCTATAAGCAGTTGTTCTTCAAGTGTGGTGAGGGGTTGAGACACAGATAAATTGAGTGTGATTAAATCGAGGCTTTCTTGTATCAATTGTGATTGGCGGATAGCAGGAATGCCAAAATAGATATATAAAAAATAAACCATTTTTCTGCCATCTTTTGTAATAATGACATCCTCTAATCTTCCAGTTACTTCTTTAATGGTGGGCATATATCGGCCACACGCACAAATACTTGTCTGATCTCCTTTAATCATTTTGTCGCCAATACGATATCTGATAAGTGGTTGGTCAAAATTGAGCAAGCCTGTACAATAGGCAGTACCTTCTTGTCCTGCCCGAACAGGTTGTAGTTCATCATCCAGAATTTCTATGATACCTGCATCCGGGTTGATATGTAAGCTACCATGCTCACATTCTGTTACTAGGCCACAGGCTTCTACACTTCCCCAGCTGTCAAACACCTTGCATTGAAATACTTCTTCAATAACTTTTCTCATGGATGCATCCAATTTAAAACTGCTGGGTAAAACCGCTTTTAATTGTGGTGCTTGAAGACCTGCTTCCTGCATGCATTTTGCCAATAGGTAATTTCCAGAGGAATAGCCTGTAAGATAGTTGATGCCATATTTATACATTGCTTGCAAATAAGCTTTTGCATTGGCATCACTGATGTCATAATTTGAAAAATATACTTGCTTTTCAAAATAGTTATACCTGTAAAAAGGAGGCTTATGACTAGGCACTACTTTTCTTCCCCCAATCATTCCCCTTGGTTCAAAGCTGGATACGCCTGCCCAATTGCGTACACGATGTTCAAATAAACCAAACCAGCGTTGATGCATGGCAGGTGAATATAATATTTGTACTGGTGTGCCGGTACTACCGCTACTGTTTAAAAATATCCCTCCTTTTTCCAATTGAGTACTTAATAAGGTTGTGGTGCCTCGTGTCCTTAATACATCTTTTGTGAGTATGGGCAGTTTTTGTAAAATGGATAAGTCTGCATTTTTGAGATCGCTGCTATTAAGGACAAATTCTTTGAATATTGATTTGTAATGGGGTACTGATTCATAAGCATGCAACAATAATTTTCTTAATGCTTCTACTTGGTATTCCTCCCATTGCGCAGCACTAAAAAATTCTCGGTTTATTGCTGCTGCATATGCTTGCTGAAATACGCCTCCAAACCGCCTGCGTTTCCATTTCCAGCCAAATGCATTTACCATGCAAATCTGCATCCAGAGTGGACTATTTTTGTACAGGTTTTCGTAAAAAGACAAATTAGTATTATTTCTGGCAAACTAATCACAATTTTCAATTGTTATCATTCATATAAAAAAATAAACTTATCGTTGCATTATGGGCATCTGGAAACAAATAGCTGAGTATCTTTATATCAAAAAGAGAGACCCAAATTCTCCAAACACACAATGGGTAAAATATATGCATGGCATGAATCGAATATCCATTATGATGTTCTTATTGGCGCTGCTCTTCATGATAATAAAGTTGATTGTTATTCCGATTTTTTCTTGAAGGTAATACCATTATTACAAAAGTAAAAATGGTATGCATAAAAAAAGGTTACTCATTGAGCAACCTTTTTAAAGTCGGGAAGACAGGATTCGAACCTGCGACCCCCTGGTCCCAAACCAGGTGCGCTACCGGCCTGCGCTACTTCCCGATTTTTACGGGCCGCAAATGTAGGGCTCCAAATTCAAATGAACAAGAATTAAGTATAGAAAAATTTATACCATTCCGAGATAACAAACTTTATTTCTGCCTCAGTATGGAAAAAAATGAATGACACATCAAGCTGTTTCTGCATTATTTATATTTTTAGCAACAAATAACTATGCATGCATACAGATGATACTACAAGGGCAGATATTTCAATCATTACAAACGACGAAAACCAAAGCCTGCTCCATCATCTTGATTTTTGTCAGACGCAGGGTGGAAAAGTCTATTTGCAACGATATTTATGGGAACCTCTGCATACCATATCTGCAATAAGAGAAAGGCAACAATCACTGCAATTCCTGATTGATGCATTGCCATCGTGGCCTTCAATCATTACTAATGGCACTTTAATGATGATCGAAAAATTTTTAAACAATTCTGTAGATGCAATTCCCACTTCGCCAAACCTATTTTCTTCCCTTTCTTATAAAATTTTTAGCAGTGCTGATTATGCCCTTATTCAGTTTACCTTAAAACATTTGCAAGATTTTGTAAAAGGATTACAACAATTTATATCGCTTTTTAAAGATAAGGACCTGCCTACGCCGCTTGCACTCATAACAAACAAAATAAAAATTTTACTGCATAAAAAAGTCATTGAGGAAATGATTTGCCTTTCAGGCGATATAAAGAAACTCCCGGCATACAAAGCGCTAAGCTATGCACGATTTGCAAAGAATGACTATAAGCAATCCCTTATGGAACTATGTGAACTCTGGTATCAGACAGATGCATTTTATAGTATGGCCTATGCCACACTGCAGTTTGGATTTTGCTTCCCCGAAATATCAACATCATCAGAACCGGAGCTCGGTATTCATCAATTGTGGCATCCATTAGTGCCAGGTCCTGTAGCATATGATATTTCATTAGTGCCAGATCAAAACTTTTTATTTCTTACCGGGGCAAATATGGCTGGTAAAAGTACATTTATTAAAGCTGTAGGAGTGGCGGCGTACCTTGCTCATGTGGGAATGGGAGTACCAGCAAAACAAATGAAAATTAGTCTATTAGATGGGCTTCTTACCAATATACAGGTTAGTGACAATATTGTAAAAGGAGAAAGCTATTTCTTCAATGAAGTGCAGCGCATACACCACACGTTGATGAAGATAAATGATGGGAAAAAATGGCTTGTACTCATTGATGAATTATTTAAAGGAACCAATATACAGGATGCAATGAAATGCAGTACAGCAGTTATTGAAGGCTTGGTTCATTTGGATAATGTACTTTTTATTTTAAGTACCCATCTTTATGAAATTGGTGATGGTCTGAGACTCTTTCCCAATATATTATTTCGTTATTTTGAAACTACTTCTAGCAATACACAACTCATTTTTAATTACCAATTAAAAGAAGGGATTAGCAATGACCGCATAGGATATTTGATTTTGCAAAGAGAAGGTGTTGTAGCATTGCTGGATAAAATGAAAACTGCGACAATTCGATAAAGAATTTTTGATGTCGAATATGTTCCAAACTTTGCTAAATTTCCAAGCTAATATTCAGCAGTTGTAATATCTGGACTGAATACACTTATGTTCTTTTTATTTTGATTATGATTTTTATACAACTGAAAAACCCAAACATCACTTTCCCCATAATTTTTTGTTAAATCATCTGATTTCGAATGAGAGTAACCACAAATAGCCCAATGTTTGTCTTGAGTGAGGAGTAAGGCATTTGGTAAATCATCTTTGGTGCCACCATAGCATTGTTGCCATACTAAATTTCCAACTGTATTCAATTCTATGAGCCATGCATCATAGCGCCCATGGTTGCCACTCACATCTCCATCCTGAGAATAGGTGGCTGCCGCCAAAAGCCATCCACCCCCTTCTATAGATTTTATATCTCTAGCTTGGTCACTGTCTGTACCTCCAAAGCAATGCTCACTTATTATTTTACCTTTTTCGTTTAATTGCAAAAACCATACGTCTGCACCCCCATGTTGTCCACTTACATCACCATCATTGGAGGATGTAGTTGCGGTTAAGCCTAATATATTGCCAGCCTGCATCGCTATAGCTCCTGCAAATTCATTACCTGTACCACCATAGCATTGCTGTCTTAAAATATTGCCTGTACTACTCAGTTCCACTACCCATATATCGCTACCTCCATGCTGGAGGTGCAAACTGCCATCAGTAGAATTTCCAGATGAAGCAATAATAAAATTTCCATCTTCTGTTTCTAATACTTTAGCGTCCATTTCTGCTCCAGCTCCTCCCAATGATTTTTGCCATTCAATTTCTGCATTGTCATTCACTTTTACCACCCAAACATCAGCATTCCCATGATTATAATTCACGTCGCCATCATTAGAATAGGTAGTAGCTGTTATCAAATATCCCCCATCGCTTGTAGCAATGGCATCATTTGCAAATTCATTTGCACTACCTCCCAAACAACGTGCCCTTAATATCTCTCCCTCATCGTTTATTCGCACTGCCCAAACATCATATTCTCCATGATTACCCCTTACATTTAAATCATTGCTCGAAGTTGTACCTAATATAAAGTAGCCTTGATCGGATTTTAAAACTTTTACAGCCCACTCATCCGATGTGCCCCCATAAACTCTATTCTTGTAACTTATTCCTTCCCCTGTAGTTTTTACCAGCCATATATCCATAATTCCTAGAAGATGTGCTATATCATAATCTGAACTTTGAGTTTGACCTGCTATAATGAAATCGCCGTTCAACAATTCAATTCCAGATTGTGCTTGGTCAAAAGATGTGCCGCCAAATGTGAGTGATTCCTGAATGGATGGAACCTGTGCCGAAATTTGCAATGAAATGAATATGAGATTTATCAAGTATATTTTTTTCATACACATCATATTTTCATCAAACATAAGATTTTTAAGGAATATACATTTTTAGAAGTACTGATTTAATTACACCAATTTTAGTTGATTAATAAAAACCGGCTGGTGCTTTAGCATCCTGCCT
>CALAGJ010000035.1 GCA_937892395.1 uncultured Parafilimonas sp. | reverse complement strand
ATTTCTCCAATTTCATGCAGTCTGCCTTTTAATAAAGCCTCCTTCATTCTATATGCCTGCTCCTTGAGCTGGTGCATGGCATCAATGCTATTTTTATTTTTATCGTTTACATTCTTCTGCTGCTCTTTGATGATGGCAGCACTTTCTCTGGTATTGCTGGTAAAAAATAAAACTAAATTGTTTTCCAGCTCTTGCAAGTATTCATTTCGGATGCGGAGTGGATTTACAATTACTTTATCTGCGGCATAAAATTCCATAAAATTTACACCTCCAAATGTGGCTGCATATTGATCCTGTCTGCCACCTGCCAGTAGTAAATCTTTACGCTCAATTTGAAAGGCATAGTGTGCTATATCATATTCGCCCATGGGCAATTGAAGCATTTCAGTAAATGCCCCAATAATGGCTACCATTAATGTGGATGATGTGCCTAAGCCACTGCCTGCCGGTGCGTCCACATAAGTGGTAATTCGAAGTCCTGTGGTAATGGCACCATAATCTTTGCTGATACGATTGAATACTCCTTTATGCAAATCTAAACAACCTGTAAGGGGCAAAGATTCTTGTAACTGATGTGTTTCTGTTTCATTTCTATCAGCTGCATGAATAATAATATTTTTTTCGGGAATGATTTCAATGGTGGCATGTGCATAATGTGAAATAGTGGCATTAAGAATTGCCCCACCAAATTCATCAGTGTATGGACTCACATCTGTACCACCTCCTGCCAGACCAATACGAAGTGGAGCACGACTTCTAAAAATTGTATGCATCATATTTTATTCGGATTCATTGGCGGTAGCCAAATTCATAATATTTAAAATTAAATTATTCCAACTGTATTTTTTCTTTTCCTCCCGGAGATGTGGAATAAAAAAAGATTCTCCCTTTTCGTACAACGATTCTATGCCGGCAGCAATTGATGCTGCATCGGCCGATACAACAATCCCCGATTGATTGTTTGAAACCATGTCAGGAAGTCCACCTACATTCGTTACCAGCATTGGTTTTTCGAAATGATATGCTAATGGAGTAACGCCACTTTGGGTAGCGTTTCTATAAGGCTGTATGACAAAATCAGCGGCACTCAAATAATACTTCACCTCGCTATCATTGATAAACTGTGTGCGCTCATATACCAAATCTTGCAGATTGAATTGTTGTATCAAATCAATATATCTTTTACTGTCCTCATAATATTCTCCTGCAATCAACAGTTTGATATTGGTTTTCTTTTCCTTGAGTATATGCATGGCTTCCAGCAAGATGTCAAGCCCTTTGTAATGTCTGATAAATCCAAAGAATAAAATTATTTTTTCATCCTCGGGAAAACCAATTTGTTTCCTTGCAGACGATTTATCAACAGGATTTCCAAAATTATCATAGAGTGGATGTACTACTTGAAGTGCAGGCTTATTTGTAAATGTCCTTAAATCATGCATTACTTGTTCACTCATGGTTATACAGGCATCTACAGGCTTTAAAAAATATGTTGTAAACCCATGATCGCCGGGTCTTTTTTCATGAGGAATAATATTATCTGTTATGGCAATGATTTTAGTATGTTTATTTTTTTTGATATATCGCAAAATAGTGCCTAAACAAGGCCCCATAAATGGAAGCCAGTATCTTACAATTACAATATCTGCTTGCAGTTTTTTTAGTTGTAGTCCCACCTTTATCCAATTGATTGGATTGATGGAATTGATAGCAACGTGAATATGTAAATCATTTGGTGCCGGCTCTGATGAGTATTGCGTTGTACCGGGAAAAAGAAAGGATGGATATTGCAGTGAGAATGTGTAAATGATAGCCTCATGACCTTCATGCTTAAAAGCCTTTGCCAATCTTTCATCAAAAGAAGCGAGGCCGCCTCTTAAGGGATGTGCAGGACCAATGATTACAACTTTTTTCATAAATTAGAATCCTGTTTTGGATTCAATTAAATAGTTGTTGCGCTCTGTACTGTTTCTGGCTACTAATTCACCCACAAACCCTGCCAGAAATAATTGTACACCAATAATCATTACAGACATAGCTATATAGAATGCAGGTTTATTGGTGAGCCCAAAGTCATTGCCATAAATAATTTTTTCTCCAATCAAATAAAAACTGATGGCAAAGCCAATGATGAAAAATATGGTGCCATATAACCCAAATAAATGCATCGGTTTTTTTCCAAAGCGACTGATAAAAGTTATGGTAGCAAGGTCTAAGAATCCATTCACAAAGCGATCCCAACCAAATTTTGTAATACCATATTTTCTTTTTCGATGCTCAACCACTTTTTCACCAATTTTTGAAAACCCTGCCCACTTAGCAATTACAGGTATATAGCGATGCATTTCCCCATATACTTCAATGCATTTTACCACTTTGTGTTTATATGCTTTGAGGCCACAGTTAAAATCATGCAACTGTATTTTACTGGCATATCTTGCAGCACCATTAAAAATTTTTGAAGGAATATTTTTAGTAAGCGTATTATCATACCGCACTTTTTTCCATCCACTCACCATGTCGTATCCTTCTTCTATAATCATGTTATAAAGGCCAGGTATTTCATCTGGACTATCCTGCATATCAGCATCCATTGTAATGACAACATTGCCAGATGCAATGCGAAAACCTTCATTCAAAGCAGCAGATTTTCCATAATTCCGCTGAAAGCGAATTCCTTTAAAATTTGCATTTTTTTGATTGATTTGTTCAATAATCTGCCAGCTATTGTCCCTACTGCCATCGTCCACAAAAATGACCTCATACTGAAACTGATTTGCTTCCATTACGGATATAATCCATGCCGATAATTCCGGCAGTGATTCTTCTTCATTCAATAGCGGAATGACAACTGAAATGTCCATCATAATCAGGCCTGATTTTCAAAGGGATTTTGTGGTTTTTTCTTGGCAACGGCTGCGCCGATAGCTGCTGAAATGGCTCCAATAAGTGCAAACATAAAAAGGATACCTGCAATAGCAAATGGTATAAAATTGTTCTTCATCATCTGCAGGGCGTTGTCAATATCTGCGTCACTTAATTTTTTTTCTTCCATCGCTTTTCTGGATTCACGCATGATAATATCAATCATTTCCGGAAAAATAAATTTGAGCGAAACTATGGTATAAACACAGGTAATTGCTGCAACCACAGTTGCTATTTTAAAACCATGAGAAAAAACTTCTCCAAAACTTACCTCACCATTTTTTTGATTTGAAAACAGGATGCAACTATAAATGATGCCGCCCATCAATAACACATACTGTACATAGCCCAATGCTTTATTGGTGGTCTGTCCTGTAAAGTAAACTATAAGACCAAAAATGATAATCACTAAGGATAAAATGAGACCTTTAATGACATGTGATGTAACCTGCTGCTGATCAAACATGGAATTAAAATTTGATGTATTGATTTTTATTGATGACTGCAATAATACCACCTTGTAATGTTTTATTCATAAATGGCGTGTTATTGCTTTTGCTTTTATTGTTTTCAGGTGTAAGCGTAGTTGTACTTTCTTTTGACCAAAGGGTACATTCTACAGTTGCACCTACTTCAACCCTGACCTGAGGTAAAGACAATATTTTTCTGGGGTTAATTGCAAATAAATTTGCTATTTGTTCTGGGCTGATGTCAGGCAGTACCGTAAGCAAAGATGAAAGAGCCGTTTGCAAAGTAATCATACCTTCTTTTGCATATTCAAATTCTATTGTTTTGCTATCCCAATCCTGTGGTAAATGATGTGATGCTATACTATCAACTAATCCATTCAGAACAGCAAGTCTAAGAGCAAGCATATATTCTTTGCTACGCAATGGAGGATTTACTTTTAGATTAGTGTCATAGTCCATAAGATCTTCATCACAGAAGCATAAATGGTATGGTGTAACGGAGCAAGTAACTTTTAGACCACCCTCTTTTGCACGGTGTATATATTCCAAAGATTTTGGAGAACTTACTCCGGTAAAGTGAATATGTGAATCAGTATAGCGACTTAATTTGATATCTCTGGCCACAATCAGTTCTTCGGCCATAGCAGGTATGCCGGGCAATCCTAAGCGGGTGCTTGTAATGCCCTCATGCATGAGGCCATTTGCACCAATACTTGTATCAATATAGAAGTTAGAAAAAGTAACAGTCTTCTCGCCAATTTCAAACCTTAAATTTCGGGTATATGCCTCTTTAAGGGGATGCATGTAACATACCGAGCCATACCATCCGCTGTAGTAATAAGTCATAAGTTCCTTTTTTAAGCGACGATTATTTAAAAAATAAAATTTCCCAATTAGTTCAGAGTAAGGCGCAATCTCCAAATTTCGGAAGGCACTATTAGATACGAAAAGACAACTTATTCTTGGGCTGATTGTCATACGTTCACTCAACCCAATCTCTGCACCAATATAATTATATGCAGGAAATAGACCAGTGAAGTTTACAGCTATTTGTGGATTGAATAATTTCTTAAAATGTAAATTTTTTTCGGCAAAGCTCAGAAGACCAGGGTTTTTTTCTTTAAAGGCATTGTACCTTAAGGCAAATGAGATTAATGAATCTTCTTTGTCTTTCGATTTTAAAAAACGCCTTGTTTCAGGAAAATCATCTGCATAATATTTCAATAATTTTATGCCCAAAACATTATTGTCTCGGACTAAAAATTTGATTTTTTTTGTTTGATACACTTTAAGGACTCCATGTTCAACATGAGGCTTTACAAATTTACCTG
>CALAGJ010000034.1 GCA_937892395.1 uncultured Parafilimonas sp. | reverse complement strand
ATGCTATAATTTTTTGTTTGCATTAAATGAATATCACAAATGATGATTGAGAAGGTCGTGGCAATTGAATGGGCTGCATGAAGCTTAAATTTTTTGATTGGATTAATTGATTAAGCAATATGATTTTTATAGAATGTTTTAGGAGTTTATTGCTGCAAAGTAAATCGTGGATTTTCTAATCTTTAGTAACTTAAATCCATATCCTTTTTGTAAGAAAAATATTGCCAATCAGTAGTTGTCAGCTTTAAGCATATTGGGCAACTGGATATTTTGGGATGCATACAAAAAAGGATAGCAGCTTTGCTCCGCAAAAATCATTTCCCGAATGGAGAATAATTCTATAAAAAAGAATGCATTAAATATACAATTTTTTCTTTGGTGAAACTTTCTTCCTTTTAATTGTGTATGTTGAGAAAGTGCCGTTGATAAGTGTCGTAGTTCTTTTCAAATGAATGTATTTACCATATATCATAAAGTCATATCTGAGCCTCAAAATATGCCCACAGAGCAACTGAAACACTTTATATTCGCAACCAAAAAATTTTATTCATGAGAATGATAAAGTCATTACTAATCTGCTTTCTAACATTAAGCAGTATCAGCATGATTCATGCACAAACCAAATCAAACTACGACTGGCATGAAGCATTTCATCCTGATTTTTACACAGGAGGAGTAAACGAACAAAGAGCCGCATCTGGTATGCCGGGTTCAAAATATTGGCAAAACCGGGCAGATTATACTATTGCTGTCAATTTGGATACGGCACTTCATCAGGTATCTGGATCTGTTATTATCAACTATAAAAATAATAGCCCAGAAGCACACAAATTTCTATGGTTACAATTAGATCAAAATATTTATAAAGAAGATAGCAGAGGTGAATCTACTACCTTGCAGTCTGGTGGTAGATGGGCTAATACTTCTTATACAAAAGGGTATGAAATAAAATCTGTAACTGTTACACAAAATGCAAAAACAAGCACTGCTAAATATGATGTTACCGATACAAGGATGAAGCTATGGCCAGCATCTGCATTGTCAGCAAATGGAGGTACTATTCAAATAAAAATCGAATACAGTTTTATTGTACCCGAGTATGGTACAGACCGGATGGGTCGCTTAGATTCGAAAAAAGGTATGATTTATGAAATAGCACAATGGTATCCTCGTATGTGTGTGTTTGATGATATCTTAGGTTGGAATACACTTCCTTATTTAGGTGCCGGTGAATTCTATTTGGAGTATGGTGATATCAATTATAGTGTAACCGCACCATCAAATTTAATTGTGGGTGGAAGCGGTCAATTATTAAATCCAACAGAAGTATTGACTGCAACAGAAATGAGTAGATTGGCAGATGCTGCAAAGAGTGATGAAACTGTAATGATACGCAGTGCAGATGAAGTGGGCAATGCAAATACCCGTCCTTCAAAACCAACATGTACCTGGAAATTCAAATGCGTAAATACAAGAGATGTGGCATGGGCTGCAAGCAAGGCATTTGTTTGGGATGCGGCAAGAATGAATTTACCAAGTGGTAAAACTTCTTTGGCACAAAGCCTATATCCTGCGGAAAACGGTGGAAAAGAAGCATGGGGAAGAAGTACAGAATTTGTAAAAGGAAGTATTGAATTATATAGTAAACAATGGTATGAATATACCTATCCAGTAGCAACAAATGTGGCTGGAGTTGTAGGTGGAATGGAATATCCCGGCATCGTATTCTGCGGAGCAGATAGCAAAGGTGCTGGCTTATGGGGAGTAACAGATCATGAATTTGGACATAATTGGTTTCCCATGATTGTAGGTAGTAATGAACGTAAATATCCTTGGATGGATGAAGGCTTCAATACTTTTATTAATGGTATTAATGGAGAACTTTTTAATAAAGGGGAGTTTAATGACAAACAAGATTTATACCAGGTGGCCAATTATCTTTTTAAGAAAGATGCCGATGCCATCATGACTATACCTGATGTAACCAATCAAAATTTCTTGGGTATTAATGCATATTACAAACCTGCCATTGGTTTAAATATTTTGAGAAAGCATGTGCTTGGCAAAGAGCGGTTTGATTCAGCATTTCGCACTTACACAAACCGTTGGGCATTTAAACATCCCACACCAACAGATTTTTTCAGAACAATTGAGAATGTTGCTGGTGAAGATTTAAGCTGGTTTTGGAGAGGCTGGATCATGAATAATTGGAAAATAGATCAGGGTGTAAAGTCAGTAAAATATGTGGATAATAAGGTAGAGAAAGGCGCACTCATTACGGTAGAAAATTTAGAGCAACTACCGCTGCCAGTGCCACTTACAATAGAGTTTGAGGACGGTTCAAAACAAATGAAAACACTCCCGGTAGAAGTATGGCAACGTGCCAATACATGGACATTCAGATTGAATAGTACAAAAAAAATAAAGAAGGTAACTATTGATGCAGATCATGATTATCCGGATGTAAATCCATCGAATAATGTATTTGACAATAATTCTGGAAAGCCAGTGCCTGCAGGGCTTACAGCAAATGATGTTATACAAAAATATATTACAGTAATTGGCGGATTAGCAAAGCTGAATGCTGTAAAAGATTATTCAATGAAAGCAGAAGGATCTGTGCAAGGGCAAAAAATTGAAATGATTCGTAAGGTAAAAATGCCGAATAAATATTTCTTTATGGTAAGCCTACCGGCAATGAACCTCATTGCCACCAAGTCTGTAATGAATGGTGACAATTTTTCTATGATGAATATGGGAAAAGAAACCGAAGTGGATGAAGAAATGAAAGCGGGTATGAAGGAGCAAATTCAAATGTTTTCAGAACTACAATATTCCAATACAGGTTACAGTATCAACCTGTATCCAAACATAGAAACATTGGATGATAAAGAAGCCTATTTAGTGAATATTACTAAGCCTTCAGGAGAAACTACAAAAGCATGGTATGATGTAAGTTCAGGATTAAAGTTGAAAGAAGAATCCTCTGGTTCAGATGGTGGTAACGCCAGTACTGTTATTTTTAGCAACTACCAAACTGTAGATGGCATTCAACTAGCTTTTCATCAAATCATGAATCAAGGTTTTGAAATTGAAATTGATATGAAGGAAGTAAAATTAAATGGTGGAATAAGTGATGAAGAGTTTAAATAAATACATTAACACAATAATATAAAATTAGGTAATGGCTATCAGAAATGGTAGCCTTATTTTTTGCATAATCTCTTTTAGATATGATTGAATTATCAATGATAAAAAACAAATCCAACTTATATGAACATCACTCAAGTAAACATTATGTCGGCAACTTTAGTAGCAACCACTAAGTCTTAAATTTTATCTTAAACCAAAGCATAATAAGAGACAATACTAAAATGACACTATTTGTATAAATGATAGATCCATTGTCTATTAAAAGACCATAAACAAGCCAGAGTATAACACTTACGGTAGCAAACACAAACATAAAAAGGGAAATATCTTTTGCAGATTTTGTTTTCCAGGTTTTTATAACCTGCGGCAAAAATGTAAGTGTTGATATGGTGCCTGCTATATATCCAAGCCATTCTGTTCCATTCATATTTTAAAGCATTTTAACCATTAATTCTTTCATCAGTTTATAAGCCACCATTGCTGTTTGGCCATTCCAATCACGCAGCGGATTATATTCCACAATATCACAGCCTACCACATCTGCATCAATTTGTTGTATAACATGAATCAAATCTCTTACACTCATGCCACCCGGCTCATGATGGGATACACCCGGAGCAAATGCCGGATCCAACACATCCATATCCAATGATATGTACAGTGGAGCTGTAAGTGATAAAATTTGAGAAGGATTAAAGTCTTTCATTTCAATCATATTCACACCATATCGTTGCGCTTGATTGCGTTGATGCCCATTTAAAGTGCGGATACCAACCTGCGTTAATGAAGCCAGTTTTCCTTGCTCCAATAACCTCGCAAATGGAGATGCATGAGAATATGGATTGTCCTCAAAATTTTCATATAGATCTGTATGCGCATCAAAGTGCAATACATGCAAATTTTGATAGTGATTGGTAAATGAATCAATAACAGGAAATGAAATAGAATGATCTCCACCCAGAGTCAAAATTTTATGCTGATTTGTAAGCAATTCCTCCAAATGAATCTGTATAGAAGCAAATGCATCTGCCGGTAGCAATTGCTCAATATTCAAATCACCAACATCTGTATAAAAACCATTTCGATCTATGTGATATCCATTTTCACTCCAAGCATTTGCAGACCCTCCGCTTTCCATTTCCCTAATGATGGCAGGAGCCTGTGCCGGGCCTTTTAAATAGGAGCTATTTTTATCGTAGCATATTCCTGTAAGTATGATCATGAATCTTTGATGTTATGAATTCAAACATAATCAAATATTTTGGACAAAGCTTAAAAAGGTATTGCCATAAAGCATTCATTAAAATGAACAATAACAGTGTTAGTAATGGCTTGTTGAATCCTTTCTTTTTTGCTGCCTTTAAGGGAAGCAGCAGTTTGAATTTTGTATTGAAAAATTAATCATTACTATTCGCCGCCTCATATATTTTATGGATCAACTCCACCGTTTTTAATGCATCATAAGTGGATGTTGGCATAGGAGCATCATCTGTAATTGTAGTAAACATATAGTGATACATTTTATCATGATTGCTCATACTACCTATATAGTATCCATAGTCATTTGGCTTTCCTGTATCCATTGACTCTTCCAGCTGAAAGCCTTGTATTTGCTGATACTCCAGCAGATTAAGGTATTGTCCACCAATTTTTACAGTGCCCTTTGTGCCAAATAATGTAATAGAACCTTCCATATTTCTATAGTGGGCACAAGTAGTAAAATGACAAGTAGCAATTGCTCCATTTTTAAACTGCATTAATGCCACACAGCAGTCTTCAAAATCTGTAGAGGATTGGTGCATATAATTCTTTGTAAAAGATTTTACGTGCTCTACATCACCCAAAAACCAAAATAATAAATCTATAAAATGACTGAATTGTGTAAACAGAATGCCACCATCCATGTTAAGCGTGCCTTTCCAATTGCTTTCTTCATAATATCTTGTACCACGGTTCCAAAAACAATTTAGCTGTACACTTATGATGTCGCCAATTTTATCATTCAGTAATGCATCTCTTACAGCTTGTACCGGCTCATTGAAGCGATTTTGTTTAACGATGAACAATTTTTTCTTTGCTGACAATGCAGCCTTTATCATGGCTGTACAATCTTGCACCCTAAGTGCCATCGGCTTTTCACAAAGTACATGCATATTCTTTTGCAGTGCCGCTATGCTATGCTCCGCATGAAGTCCATTTGGTGTGCATACAACAGTAATATCGGCTTGCTCATTTTCCAACATTTCTTGATAAGAAAGATATGCTGCGCAATGATATTTTAAACCAAATGCTTCTGCTTTGTTATGTACAATATCACATACAGCTACAAGCCTTCCCATTTGTTGAATAAGGTCTGCATGCCTTTGACCAATATGGCCACAGCCAACTAATAGAAATGTATATGCCGATTTCAGGGATAAAATATTTTATTTTAAAAAAATCAGCAATGCTGAAATACTGTTGTTACGATTCCCATACCAATGCACTTGCGCCAAGTATGGCCGCATCGCTTTCTTTAAGGTGACTAAATAGAATCTTTACTTTATTTTGAAATACTTGTATCAAGTTAGCCTCCATGTGCT
>CALAGJ010000033.1 GCA_937892395.1 uncultured Parafilimonas sp. | reverse complement strand
ATAAGTTTTTCAATCCTTTGTTTTCATTCATTCTTAATCAGTTAGCAGGTTTAATTATTTTTTATATTTTTTTAGAATAGAAAAATCGAAGAAAAAAAATTTTTTTTTCAACAAGTTCACCCCCACATTCGCTTTGTCTCAAAAAAATATTTGGCTTTAATAACCTTTTGTTTTTTTGAGATTTTTTATCGCTTGTAGAATCTGCTAAAATCAAATATTAAGTTGAAAACGATCGTACCTAAATCTGCTGAATCTGTTTGGAGTAATTGTTTGTCTATCATAAGAGACATTGTAGAATGGCAACATTTTAAAACATGGTTTGAGCCCATAAAACCCATTGAATTAAATGGCAATGTGCTGATGATACAAGTGCCTACACAGTTTTTCTTTGAATATTTAGAAGAGCATTATATCAATCTATTGGCAAAAACCCTTAAGCGTGAACTGGGTAAAACTGCCCGTTTGGAATACCGCATTATGGTGGACAGTGGAGCGGGCAAAAGTGGCAGTATAGAATTGCCCGCAGGGCAGGTAAAAATCTTTAATAATAATGAAATGAATTTTCCCCTCGTTATCAGCGACGAGGTAAAAAACCCTTTTGTAATACCGGGTTTAAAAAAGATGCAGATAGATGCACAACTCAATCCTGCATACACTTTTGACAGTTTTATAGAAGGGGATTGTAACCGTGTGCCCCGCCGTGCCGGCAAAACGGTGGCAGAAAGACCGGGCTCATCATCCTTTAATCCTTTGGTGCTGTATAGTGGTGTAGGATTGGGCAAAACACATCTGGCACAAGCCATAGGCAATGAAGTAAAACGCCTGTACCCAGGCAAGTTGGTACTGTATGTAAGTAGTGAAAAATTTATCAATCAATTTCAGGATCATAGCAGGAACAATGCCATCAATGATTTCATCCATTTTTATCAGTTGATAGATGTATTGATTATAGATGATGTGCAGTTTTTTGCCCGTGCAGAAAAATCGCAAGATGCATTTTTTGCCATCTTCAATCACCTGCATCAAAATGGCAAACAGTTGATACTTACCTCTGACAAACCTCCGAAAGATTTGGATGGTATGCAAGAGCGCTTGCTAAGTAGATTCAGATGGGGATTGAGTACAGATTTGCAAATGCCGGACTATGATACACGGATGGAAATATTAGAGCTGAAAATGAAGAAAGAAGGCACCATACTACACAAAGAAGTAATGAAGTATGTGGCTTATAATATGAGCAATAATATTAGAGAATTAGAAGGCGCACTAATATCATTATCTGCCCATAGCATGCTCAATAGAAGGGATATAGATTTGGAACAAGCCAAGAAAGTGCTACGCAATTTTATACGTATCAGTACAAAGGAAATAACGATAGACATTATACAAAAAATGGTATGCGAATATTTTGATGTGCCATATGAAAAGTTATTACAAAAAACCCGCAAACGGGAAATAGTACAAGCCCGCCAAATAACGATGTACTTAGCCAAAAGCTTTACAAAAAATTCCTTAAAAACAATTGGAGAGCATTTTGGCGGAAGAGACCATACCACAGTAATACATAGCTGTCAAACAGTAAAAGATTTAATGGATACAGATGGGCTATTTAAAGAAAATGTAATGGAACTGACACAAAAGGTACAGCTGGCAAGTATGTAGTTATCACATTTAATTTTTGAAATTTATTTTGCCGGAGAGGGCTGCTGCGTGAGGGATAGAAGTGTAAAGCCCACAGCCACGACGCAGGAGTGGCGAGGACTTGAAACGGATAGCCCGGCCCAAAGGGACACGCC
>CALAGJ010000032.1 GCA_937892395.1 uncultured Parafilimonas sp. | reverse complement strand
AAACAATGAGTGGTCTTCAAATTGGCCTCATCAACATAGCAGATAGCAGCAGCGGATATAGCATTGGCCTTATCAATTTTGTAAAAAAAGGCATGCATCAGATTAGCCTATCCACCAACGAAATTACCAATACAAATATTGCCTTTAAATCTGGCAATCCAAAGTTGTACAGCATACTTCATGCAGGATATAATTTTAGCAATACCAACAAAGTTTTTTCTTATGGTTACGGCATAGGCACTGTTATCAATCCCGGAAGAAAAATAACAGTACAACCGGAATTGCTTAGCCGATATTTATACACAGGCAGTTGGCGAAATTCTAATATTCTCAACACGATGCACATCAATGTACAAGCCAATATTGATAGGCGTTTTGCACTTTTTGCGGCCCCTGTTTTCAACTTGTATTATAGCAATCAAGCAACAGGTGTAGAAGGTTATCTTCATCCGATACAACCCTCAGGATATCCCACCATCATACAGCAAGAAAAAGTACAAGCATGGATAGGTTTTAGTTTAGGATTGAGTTTACTCTAAGGAGGATGAACCATTACATGTATTAAAAAAATCCAAACCCATCACAAGGCACAATCTCTGTGTCATTGGCAAGCTTTTTTATTTTGCCCCTATGGGGAATGATTAAGCAGGACACATTATTATGTGTGAAACAGCCAAATTCTAAAACGAATAATCAAGTGTCAATTGTTAGCTATATTTTTATGTTTCAAAATTAACTTTGGTATAGATAATAAGGGAAATCATGAAAGACATTTAGTGGGAAACGAAATGGGCTTTTGGCAATCATTTTTCAACTACACCACAAGCAGTGAAGATCCATGTTACTAGCATTCTCTCTATGGCAGCCACAAAATTTTATACCTTTTAATTAGAGCAATTTTTGCTCCTATCAAACCCCATCACTACTCATGGTAAAATTTTTCTTAATAGAAAATATTTGATAACAGTAGTAATTTTTTTTCCTTATTGCTAAACGCTTGTTTTATGGCACCTCCAACAAATTACCTTCAATACAATTCCATATTTGATAGGAGTGGGCAGGCTCTTGAGCTCTGTATGGTTAGCTTTATTTTATCTGTAAGAATGGGGTCTAATTTCAAAATGCGTTTATAACCAATAGTGGTAGCTGCAGCCACTTGCTGCCATTTGCCATCAATCCAGGCTTCTATTGTAAAGAATCTTACACGCTGTCCCAGTCTTATATATTCCTGCACCACAACATATTTTATTTGTTCTTTATGTGGAAGTTGTAATTGTACGCTTGCCGTAGTTACACTATCATTTGTAGCCCAGTAAGTTTCTTTATTGTTATCATTGATTTGTGAAGGGGCATATACTGCTGCATCACCCCGATAGCTATTGGCTGAAGCCACAGCATTTTTTGCTAAGTTGGTATTGAATTCCTTATTGAGTAATTTTCTAAATTGCTGCAAAGAAGCCACATCATTTTCATGAAATTGGCCACGGGAATCAGGAGGTATATTTAATAATAGTGTAGAGCCACGACCCACCGAACTAAGATAAATTTCAAATAATTGTTCGGCAGTTTTTACCCGCTCATTTTCTGTGTCATGATAAAACCAACCCGGTCTTATAGATACATCGCACTCGCCGGGTATCCATGCCGTTCCATTTTCTGTACCTGTATTCAAAAGGCCTTCTATACCACCCTTGCCGGCATACAAGGTATCCGGGGATATCATATTCCAATTTGTTGCTCCGGCACTTCCATTTTCGTTACCAATCCATCGCAGGCTAGGGCCTGCATCACTAAAAAAAAGTACTTGAGGAGCCATCGTTTTCACCATTTGAATGGTGCCGGGCCAATCGTAGTAAGTGGCGCCATTTATTTTTCTGGTTTCATTTGTACCACCATAAAAACCATCGCCACCATTGGCACCATCCATCCACATTTCAGCAATATTTCCATAATTAGCAAACAATTCTTTCAATTGATTTCTGTAGTAAGTTATATAAGCTTCTTTACCATAATCTGCATGATTTCTATCCCAAGGGGAAAGATAAATGCCAAATTTCAACCCATATTTTTTGGCTGCATCACTGGCTTCTTTTACAATATCTCCGGCACCATTTTTATACGGACTATTCTTTACCGAATGGGTGGTGTAAACACTGGGCCACAGACAAAAACCATCATGGTGTTTGCAGGTTAAAATCATCATTTTAAATCCGGCATCATGTAGTACTTGGGCCCATTGGTCTGCATCCAAATCAGAGGGGTTAAAAATGCTTTCAGGTTCATTACCAAAACCCCATTCTAAATTGGTAAAAGTATTTGTGGTAAAATGGATAAAAGCATTTGTTTCCATTTCATGCCAGGCCATTTGGGCATCATTGGGTATGGGATAAAGTGCTGCCGGTGGAATAGTTTTTTCTTTTTTTTGCTGGGCAATGATTACATCGGAGCAGCAGCAAAGACAAATCAATAATAAAGTGTATTTAATCATCATGTTCATAAGATATATGCAGTTTAAATGCTTTCAAAAATTTCGAGTAATATCATCCATTCAGTGTTACAAAGCCACCGTCTATTGGGTAGTCCGTGCCGGTTATAAAAGCGGCTTCGTCACTTGCCAGATACAATGCAAGTGCTGCTATTTCTTCGGGTTTGGCCATACGGCCAATGGGTTGCGATTTGGAAAGCTTTTCAAACATTTCATCTTCATTCCCCGGATAATTTTTTGCCAAAAAACCATCAACAAAAGCCGTATGCACCCTGGCAGGTGATATAGCGTTGCATCTTATATTTTCATGTATATAATCCTTGGCTACACTTATCGTCATGGCCTTGATAGCACCTTTGCTGGTAGAATATGCAAAGCGATCACTCAAACCCACATGTGCTGCAATGGAGGCCATATTGATAATGACACCACCACCTGCCTTTCGTAGCTGTGGTATACCGGCATATAAACAATTATAAACTCCTTTTACATTGATCTGTAAAATGCGGTCAAAGTCAAATTCCTCCGTTGTATCTGCCCTACCCACATGTGCTATTCCGGCATTGTTGACAATTATATTTATAGCACCAATTGATTCAAATATTTCTACTACTGCTTTTTGAACTGCTACATTGCATACATGCACAAAAGCCTTGCCACCACTATCTTTTATCATATCCAATGTAGCTGCTGCATGTGCTTCCGATAGCTCTATAATATGTACTTCTGCTCCCTGCTTTGCAAAGAGCAATGATATTGCCTGCCCTATGCCACTCCCTCCGCCTGTTATAATTGCTTTCTTGTGCTTCAGTATAAACATGTATTAGATAATTTTAAAAAAACAATCTATTGAATAAACTATTTATTAGTGTTTATCAATGTGCAAGGATGCAATGTAGGAATTAAGCCTTTTCAAAATGATTTAGCGTATCATGGAAAATCCACAATCTCAATATTTATACATTAGTTCTTACAAACCCCCTAACTTACCGCCATGTCAGGCACCCGCATCATTACCAAAACAATATGGAGGCTTTCACTCATCAGTTTATGTACAGATATGGCCAGCGAAATGCTGTATCCAGTTATTCCTTTATATCTAAAACAAGCAGGCTACACTATGATTGCCATTGGATTATTGGAAGGTATTTCAGAAGCAATAGCCGGCTTAAGCAAAGGATATTTTGGTGCTTGGAGTGATGGTATAAAATTACGTACACCTTTTATTAAAATTGGATATAGTATTAGTACATTTAGCAAAGTTTTAGTAGCATTATTACCAACACTTGGTGGAATTTTCTCTGCAAGAGTAATTGACAGATTAGGGAAGGGCATCAGATCCGCTCCCAGAGATGCCCTACTTGCTCAGGAAGCCAACCCGGAAAATAGATCGGCGGTTTTCGGTTTTCATAGGGCAATGGATACACTTGGAGCTGTGGCGGGGCCATCCATTGCTGCAGCATTTTTATTGTTGTATCCGGGAAATTATGCAGAGCTATTTTGGATAGCAGCCATACCCGGTTTAGTGGTATTATTTATTTTTTTTGGCTTAAGAGAACGAAAAAAAGAGGAATGGTCACCAATTGTTTTTCCTTCTTGGAAAAATTTTTTGAGTTATTACAGCAAGTCTGACCCTCGGTTTAAAAAACACTTATTACTGTTTATGATTTTCACCCTTTTTAATAGCAGCGATGTGTTTCTATTGTTGAAAGTTAAAGAAACCGGAGCCGAAGACGGTTTGCTACTGATGCTATATATTGTATATAATGCAGTATTTGCACTGGCAGCATGGCCCGCAGGCATATTGGCCGATAAATTGGGCATACCTCGCATACTCTCTATTGGTTTTATTTGTTTTGCGATAACCTATGGAGCCTTTGGCTTTTCCACTAATTTACTTTTATTTACAGTACTCTTTATTATTTATGGAATATATGCCGCTGCCATTGAGTCTCAAATGAAAACCTATTTACTACAGTTTGTAGAGTCAGAAAACAGGGGTGCCGCCATCGGATTATTTACAGGGTTTCAAAGCATCACTCTATTATTTGCCAGCATTTTAGCGGGGGTCATTTGGCAAAAATTTGGTGCCATGTATGTATTTCTCCCTGCTGCTGTTGTGGCTGCATTTTTATTTTTTTACTTTTTTATTGCTGCGCAAAAGGAAAAAAATTAATCATTTTACAGAAAATTGGCCCCATTTAGTCGATTTATGAAAGAAAAAATGAGAAATTGGGATTTTTTTTACAAATAATTTCGCCCATATATCCGATGCCTATATCTTTGCGCTCCCAAAAATTGTATGTCAAAACAGTCACTTATTCAACAAGATGGTTCAATACTCGAAGCACTCAGTAATGCAATGTTTCGTGTAAAGTTGGAAAATGGGCATGAAATATTGGCAACAATTTCCGGAAAAATGCGCATGCACTACATACGTATTCTACCGGGGGATAAAGTAAAAGTGGAGATGAGTCCATACGATTTAAGTCGTGGTCGAATCATATTACGCTATAAATAACAGGTAAGAAATTCTTACGGTAAAAAAAACAGTATGAAGGTTAGAGCATCCGTTAAAAAGCGCAGTGCCGATTGTAAAATTGTTCGCAGAAAAGGCAAACTGTACATCATCAACAAAAAAAATCCTCGGTTTAAACAACGCCAAGGATAATTGTAACTAATAAATTAAAAACTGAATATGGCTCGTATTGCCGGTATAGATTTACCAAAGAATAAAAGAGGCGAAATAGGTCTTACCTATATTTATGGTATTGGCTCTGCCACTGCCCGTAAAATTTTGGACAACGCTAATATTGACTATAACAAAAAAGTGAATGAGTGGAATGACGATGAGCTAAATGCCATTCGTACTTTTATTACCAACGAACTAAAAGTTGAGGGTGCCCTTCGTAGTGAGGTTCAAATGAACATCAAACGTCTTTTGGACATTGCTTGCTATAGAGGCTTAAGACACCGTAAAGGATTACCAGTTCGTGGTCAGCGTACCCGTACCAATAGCCGCACACGCAAAGGAAAACGTAAAACGGTGGCCGGTAAGAAAAAGGCACCTAAGAAATAAATTTCTCGGGAAATTCCAAAGCAGATATCTGTATTTGGAATTTTCTATTTATAAAACAGCCGGATACTCTGCCCCGCAGAAGGAGGCTATATAAAAAGACGATTACCTACAATTATGGCAAAAGCGCAAAAGTCACAATTAAGTGCAAAAGCAGCAGCAAAAAAACGCATTGTTAAAGTAAGCGCCAATGGCGATGCACATATCAGTGCTACTTTCAACAATCTAATCATTAGTATTACCAACAAGCAAGGTCAGGTTATTAGCTGGTCATCTGCTGGTAAAATGGGTTTTAGAGGATCAAAGAAAAATACACCTTATGCTGCTCAAATGGCCGCACAAGATGCAGCAAAAGTTGCATTTGATGCAGGTTTAAGAAAAGTGGATGTATTTGTAAAAGGACCTGGATCTGGTAGAGAAGGTGCTATACGTGCCATTTCTACAAGTGGTATTGAAGTGTCTATGATAAAGGACTTAACTCCAATGCCACACAATGGATGTCGTCCTCCTAAGAAAAGAAGAGTATAAAAACAGGGAAGATTTTCTTCCTTCTTTCATAACAGGGTATTTCATTAATTTTTGATTTTTACCGATGAAGTACCGACTATAAAAAATCAATAACAAACTATGGCACGTTACAACGGACCAAAAACAAAAATTTGCCGCAAGTTCGGTGAGCCCATTCTGGGCAATGGAAAATATCTTTCCAAAAACAGTAATCCTCCGGGACAGCATGGTGCTACCAAAAAAAGGAAAACACTTGGTGAATATGCTATTCAGCTAAAAGAAAAGCAGAAAGCAAAATATACCTATGGTGTGTTGGAACGCCAGTTTCGCAAAACGTTTGAAGAAGCTGCACGTTTAAAAGGTGTAACTGGTGAAAATCTAATAAAGTTATTAGAAGCACGTTTAGACAATACTGTGTACAGACTTGGTATAGCCCCTAGTCGTCCTGCTGCACGTCAGTTAGTATCTCACAAACATATAACTGTAAATGGTATTGTTGTAAACATACCGTCATGCAGACTAAAGCCGGGTGACATTATTTGTTTGAAAGATCGGAGTTCTGCTAATGCTTCGTTAACAAGTATGATAGCAGGCAAAAACAATAAATTCACTTGGTTAGATTGGAATACATCTGAAATGAAAGGTACATTTATTACATTCCCTGAAAGGGAAAGTGTGCCAGAAAACATCAGAGAGCAACTCATAGTGGAATTGTATAGCAAGTAATAGTTGTAAATAGTTTAATCATTTTCATCAATAACAGAGGTATTCAATATACTTCAATTAAAAAATAGAGGAAAATAAAAATGGCCATTTTAAATTTCCAAAAACCAGACAAAATCATACTTCAGAAAGTAAATGAATTTGATGGTTCTTTTGAATTTCGTCCCTTAGAACCTGGTTTTGGTCTTACCATTGGTAACGCACTTCGCCGGGTATTGCTGAGCAGCTTAGAGGGTTATGCAATTACCGGTATCCGCATCGAAGGTGTGGAGCACGAATTTGCAACCATCAGAGGTATTACAGAAGATGTTACTGAATTAATATTGAACCTTAAACAGGTTCGGTTTAAGAAAAATTCTGACCATGAAGTAAATGCTGAAAAAGCATTACTCACCATAAAAAATAAAACAGAGTTTACTGCAGGTATGATAGCAGAAGGATTGCAGAACTTTCAGGTGATGAATCCGGAATTGCTCATATGCACAATGGATACTACAGCTAAATTAGACATAGAACTTACTATTGCTAAGGGTCGTGGATATGTGCCCAGCGAAGACAATCGTCCTAAAGATGCTCCACTTAATCATATTCCAATTGATAGTATTCATACTCCAATCAAAAATGTAAAGTATGCAGTTGAAAACTTTAGGGTAGAGCAGCGTACGGATTATGAAAAATTACTTTTGGATGTTGTTACAGATGGTACCATACATCCCGAAGAAGCTGTAAAGCAAGCAAGTCGTATTTTGATACAGCACCTCATGATCATATCCGATGAGAATATTACTTTCGATAATAAAGAAGAACTCAAAGAAGATGTGGTGGATGAGCATGCATTACAACTGCGTAAAGTGCTAAAAACTCCTTTAGAGGATTTAGACCTTTCAGTTCGTGCATTTAACTGTTTGAAAGCAGCAAAAATCAATAGCCTAAGTGAGCTTGTTCAATATGAAGAAGAAGATTTGATGAAATTCAGAAACTTTGGACAAAAATCACTGAGTGAAATCGAACAGGTTTTAGGTGAAAGAGGTTTGAGCTTCGGTATGGATCTTGGCAGAATGGGTTTAGACGATTTAGATAAATAAACATTTCAAAATTGCTGCTTTGATTGGCAGCTAACCATCTGTAATTCCTGACACGGTACAGTTGGTAACAATTAAAAATAAAAGTCATGCGTCACGGAGACAAAATTAAAAACCTGGGTAGAAAAAAAGCACACAGGGAAGCATTATTGGCCAACTTAGCCAGCGAGTTAATTGCGCACAAGCGCATTGTAACCACTTTAGCAAAAGCAAAAGCTTTGCGTGTATATGCAGAACCATTATTTACAAAAACAAAGAAAACAGAATCTGCTACACAGATTATGCACCAGCATAGAATAGTTTTCAGTTATTTGAAAAATAAGCATGCAGTTAAGGAACTATTTACAGTTATTGCTCCTCTTATTGCTTCAAGACCTGGTGGATATACACGTATCATCAAGTTAGGTATTCGTAAAGGTGATAATGCTGAAATGGCAATGATCGAATTAGTTGATTTCAATACAATCTATGGCAAATCTGTTGCTTCTACTGCTGATACAGCTGCCAAGAAGACAAGAAGAAGTCGTGCTAAGAAAGTTGAAACAGAAACTGCTACCGCAGCAGCTGAACCAATTGTAGCTGCTGAACCTACTACTCCGGATGCTATTGTAGAAGAAGCATCAACAAATACAGAAGAAACAAAAGCATAATTTGCTTTTAAATAAATCAAAAAGGCTGTCTAAAACAGCCTTTTTTTAATTATAATACGTTCCATTATTGGCTCGTTATTCGAATTTGAAACGTAATCCCTTGCATAAATTTAATTGCATTAGACTTTTCGTAGTAATAAGCATTATGATTGCTAAATCTCAACCATATTGTGTTGCAATCAAACCAAAAATTTGGATAATTATCTTAGTGATAGGAAGCCCTATTTGAAGGGTTAAAAGATTTAGATACTAAAATCTAATCTCTTCATCATTGCCATCAAAAAAATGAAACTCAGTTATTTGGTAATCTGTATCAGGGTTTATTTTCAAAGCAATTTTATATTTTCTACTCCATTTCCAGCGAATGGTAAAAAATCCTTTTGTAAGATGTGAATGTACTATTGGGTGTACATGAATTGAAAGATTCTTATGCTGATGAGTTATTAAGTAATTAAGTTTATTTTCAATTTCATCTATCAATAGGAGTGTGCTATTTATTTTCCCTGTGCCATTGCATCCCGGACAAATTTCAGCAGTATTGATGGATACTTCTGGACGCATTCTTTGCCTGGTAAGTTGCATTATACCAAACTTAGATATTGGCAATACAGCATGACGGGCCCTGTCTGCCCGCATAAACTCTTCCATTGCTTCCTGAAGCTTTCTTTTATTCTCCGGTAGCTTCATATCTATAAAATCAACTACGATTATTCCCCCAATATCACGCAATCTCAATTGTCTTGCAATTTCTTCAGCAGCTTCCAAATTTGTGGCCAAAGAGTTTTCTTCCTGACTATTGCTGATGCTTTTATATCCACTGTTTACATCAATTACATGCAGTGCTTCAGTATGTTCAATAATCAAATAAGCGCCACTGGCCATATTTACGGTTTTGCCAAAACTTCCTTTTACCTGTTTTGTAATACCATATTGATCAAAAATGGCCAACCCATTATTATAGTAGGTAACAATATCTGTTTTATCCGGGGCTATTTTTTGGATATAAGAAACGGTATCATTGTATATATTTTTGTCGTTGATTACGATCCTGTTGAAATCCTCATTCAGCAAATCCCGCAGCATGCTGGTGGTTTTATCCTCCTCACTTAATATGCGTGCTGGGGCTTTTGCCGTCCGTAGTGTTATTTGAATTTGCTTCCAGGTTTGTACCAAATTGGTAATGTCTTCATGCAATTCTGCAGTATTTTTTCCTTCTGCAGCAGTACGTACAATTACTCCAAAATTTTTTGGCTTTATA
>CALAGJ010000031.1 GCA_937892395.1 uncultured Parafilimonas sp. | reverse complement strand
CCTACACGACGCTCTTCCGATCTCAGCCAATTAAGGGCGTTTTCATATAAAAGTTTGGATTTTAGTTCTTGGTCAAATGGAATGGATTCAATGAGGGAGCCGGGTATTGTTTCCCCCAGGGGGAATGGATAATCACTACCCATACATATTTTATCTGGACCGGCAATATCTATAAGGTATTTTAAAGCAGTAGGATCGTGTACCAATGAATCAAACCAAAATTTTCCAAGATAGTTTCGAGGGTTTATGGCATTATCTATAGCTACTAAATCTGGCCTTACATGAAAACCATGTTCAATTCTACCCAGTGTAAAAGGAAAGGAGCCACCTCCATGTGCAAAGGCAATTTTTAATGTAGGAAATTTCTCAAGTACCCCTCCAAAAATAAGGCTGCATATAGCTCTGGTGGTTTCTGCAGGCATACCCACTAACCAAGGTAGCCAATATTGCTGCATATCTTGCTCACCCATCATTTCCCAAGGATGAATAAATAAAGCACAATTTAATTTTTCTGCAGCTTCAAAAAATGGAAAAAATTTTTTATCGCTTAAGTTTAGTCCATTAATATTTGTACCTATCTCAAGACCAGGCATTTTTAGCTCTTGCATACAGCGCTCCATTTCCTTTATAGAAAGGTCTACATCCTGCAATGGAACAGTGCCTATGGCAATAAATTTACTTGAATTTTTTGATGCTGTTTCGGCCATGTGGTCATTAAAAAAACGAGAAGTTTCTAAGCCATCTTTTGCATTTGCCCAATAGTTGAAAAGGACTGGTATGGTGCTCAATACCTGACAGGTAGTATGGTGCACCTCCATATCTTTCAATCTTGTATCTGCACTAAAACAATTATCCTCTACTATTCTAAAAACTTTATCACCTTTCATCATACAGGCTTTACATCCTCTGTGCTCTATATGTATAAATTCGCCATAGCCAAAACGCTTTG
This sequence comes from uncultured Parafilimonas sp., assembly GCA_937892395.1. Classification (GTDB taxonomy): domain Bacteria; phylum Bacteroidota; class Bacteroidia; order Chitinophagales; family Chitinophagaceae; genus CALAGJ01. The sequence goes on along the minus strand of CALAGJ010000031.1, from coordinate 15,656 downwards.
TCCAGTTTGGCATTTTGTCTGGCATGATATGGGTGTGAATGTCAATCTTCATGCTGATACATTCATCCATTATTGTTGAGCAGGTTTAATAGGAGGCTGCATAATGGTACCGCATTTGGAACAGGTGCACAAAGACTGATTGCCATAAAATCTGTTCATGATTGGCGGCAGTTGTAATACAATATCTGTTATAAATTCGAACTCTTCATAAAGTTTATTGCCACAGTTTTCGCAAAACCACATAAAGGCATCTTTTTCCTGTTCTTTATCTTCCCTTATTTTTTCTATTACTAAGCCCACAGTATTAGCAGGCCGCTGTGGAGAGTGAGGCGTTTTTGGAGGAAGTAAAAACATATCCCCTTCATTAATGGGAATATTTTTTGGCACGCCATCATCAATAATTTTCAACACCATATTTCCTTCCACCTGATAGTATAATTCCTCACTCTCATTGTAGTGATAATCCTTTCGAGAATTGGGCCCGCCTACAACCATTACTATAAAATTTTCAGCATTTTTATAAATACACTGATTGCCAACCGGTGGCTTCAATAAATTTCGGTTTTCATCAATCCAGTGTTTCAAATTAATTGGAGTAAGTACAGGCATATTCAATAATTTTGGGTGGAAAGGTAAGCTAAAGGATTAGAAAGTTGAATTCGTTTGATACTAATTCAAAGAATACAATTAGTTAATTGGAAACAAGCAACTGATTATACATGATAGAAACTGATAAATTCAATAAACAATAATGCAAGGTCAGGTACTTGCATTTTGTAGATACACTATAAAATTTATTGATATCTATTAATCATTGTTAACATAGATTCCCGAATAGTAGTTTCCTCGGGGGTTAAATTTTCTAATAGAATTGGATTTTGCTCCAATGGATCTTTTTGGAAATTATAAAATGAATAAACTCCTGCTTCACTTTTGTATAGTTTGTATGTTGAATTATTTACATACCTCAACAACGGATTTTCAGTACTTTTTTTGGTATTTCCATTATACCATCCATAGCTGAATTGGCGAGGTGTGGCCTGTAGTCCTTTTAGCTGAGGTGCAAAACTAACACCATCCAAGGAGTCAATACCTGCTGTACTAATTCCTGTGAAATCGGCCAAGCTCACAAAAAAGTCGGTAAAATCTATAAGACTGCTATCAGATATGCCTGCGGCAATAGTACCCGGCATACTCGCTATCATGGGTACATGAATGCCGGCTTCCACAGTGAAAGATTTACCACCTCTGAATGGTTGGCCATTATACATAGATGTAATGTCAGGGTGTGTACCATTGTCTCCTACAAAAAGTATTAGTGTATTGTTGAGCAGGTTTAAACTTGCCAATGAATCTCTTAATATTCCAATCTCTTTATCTAAATATTTCACCATGGATGGGAAATAAATTGTGTCACCTGGTTTTTGTTTATTTTTATTGTTCCATGTGGTAAATGCTGCGTCGTCTGGTGTGGGACAAAATGGTTTATGAACTAAGTTTGGTGTCCAGTAAACCAAGAATTTGTTGTTCTTATTCTTCTTTATAAATCGAAGCATATAATTTCGAAAAATATCTTCACCATATTTATCTTTTGTTTGAGCCTCAGTAGAAAAAGTTGATCTTTCATAAATTGTAGGATTTTTATAGTTTTCAATTGGTGAGGTAGCTTGCTCACTGCCGGCAATAAAAGGCATTGCAACAGAATATGAGTTAAATCCTAAACTCTGTATGGAGTTGTCTCCTCCATCGAGCTGCCATTTGCCAGATATGCAAGTTTCATAGCCATTGTCTCTCAACAATTTTGCAAAAGTCATTTCAGTAGGGTCCAAAATTCCCCATGTAGTATAATTTCTAAAGTTATACTTACCTGTCATCAGTTGGAAGCGGCTTGGACTACACAGTGGCAATGCCCTGCATTGTGTAAACTGCATGCCACTTGCTGCAAGCGCATCCAGATTTGGAGTTTGATAAGACTGACCCCCCGTATAGGTTGGAAGTTCATAGCCAAAGTCATCTGCAAGAATAACGATGATGTTTGGCGCATTTGTTTGAATGGATGATGCTACATTAGCATTATGTAATATAACATCGGTTTCTAGTTTTCTACAAGAAAAGAATAGCGTACAGCAAAGCAGCATGCTGCATAGAGCAATTTTTGTTTTCATAACAATAAGTTTTAGTTTTTAGTATTATATGTAAAACAATGATCTTAAAAAATGTTACCCTATTTTTTAAGAAATCAGAAATTTTTTATCTGACACTGTAAACATTATTAAAGGAATCATAAAAATTTGCCAAGTATTTTTGACGATTTGATAGAGTTTTAACTGGGTTTGTATAGTTCGATACAAGGATAATTTTGCTATCTGCATTGCAATTGAAAATGGTCTTGCTACATGCCTCCTGATTTTTTGATGTTGAAAGTATCGATAGCAATAAAAGCGTACTTAAAGTTTTCATAATATTTTTCTTTAACATTAAAATAATGAAAACAAAGCTAAACCCTAGTTGTACGTATTTTTGGATATAGTGATTAATCACTACTGTTCCATAGTGTTTAATCACTATACTTTGGCAGTGAATTATCTTAGAATAAAAATTGAACTGTCGAAATATTTTTAGCTGTTGAATGCTAATGAGAAATTTTACAGTATAGTCTAAAGCAGATCCGCAGCAATTATTTCGGCAATATCTAATACTTGTACACTCGATTCTTTTTCTCTGTTTTTTACACCATCTGTCATCATTGTATTACAAAATGGGCAGGCTGCTGCTATTACACTTGGCTCTAAGGATAACGCTTCATCTGTGCGTTCTATATTGATACGACTATTGCCGGGTTCATCTTCTTTAAACATTTGAGCTCCGCCTGCACCACAGCAAAGTCCATTGCTACGGCACCTTTTCATTTCTACAAGTTCTGCATCTAATTTTTCAAGAATATATCTAGGTGCTTCATAAATTTGATTGGATCTTCCTAAATAACAACTATCATGATAAGTAATGCGCTTGCCTTTAAAACTTCCACCTTCCTTCATTTTGATTTTACCTTCATCAATCAATTGCTGTAGCAGGGTTGTATGATGTATGACCTCATAATTACCACCCAATTCAGGGTATTCATTTTTTAAAGTATTGAAACAATGAGGACAGGTAGTTACAATTTTTTTTATGCCATAGCCATTTAGAATTTGAATATTTTGATAGGCCATCATCTGAAACAAAAATTCATTTCCCGCTCTTCGGGCAGGATCTCCTGTACATGCTTCTTCTTTACCCAATATGGCATAAGACACACCTGCTTTATCCAAAATTAAAGCAAATGCTTTTGTTATTTTTTGTGCCCGTTGATCAAAACTGCCAGCACATCCTACCCAAAATAAAACATCGGGCTGTTGGCCATTCATCATCATTTCCGCCATAGAAGGTACCTGCATAAAATATGTTTTAATGTGTTGAATTTAAGGTCTTAATCGATCTAAGCTTTTTACTAATTTTTCGTCTTTATAAATACCCCTTAGTGCTAGAATTAAAAAAATAGGCACAGCAAGTATGACTAACATGGATAATGCATATACACCACTGGTATATTTTTTAACTTCCAGAAAATATAAAAGTATTGTAATAAATGACACCAGCAATGCAGCTAAACCAACTTTTAATTGTAGCTTTCTTTTTTTAAATAAGAAAATGGAAAGTATAGATATAACTCCGGTAAGCACAGAAAAAATTAAAAGCAAAAAAGTTGACTGCCCGGTAAGATTTATCTGTGTTGTAAGATTTTGAAATATACCACTATAAAAAGGAAGTTTTATGCTAAAAAATGTGGCTGCCGCTGCAAGTGCAAGCCATAGCGATTGTATTCGTTGAATCATGATACCTGTTTACGGGTCAAAAATAAGGGTTTGCATTACAGACTTAAACCCAGATTTTTCGATTAGCTATCCTATGCATTGTTGAAAGTCAATATGAACAACTGTTTGAGTTGTTTTTTGGAATGATCAAATAGGCAATATTCTAAATGAAATTTATTTTTAAAATTCTTAGGACATTAAGCATTTTGGTTGTGTAATAAATTAAAACTTCGAAAGTTGGATTAAACCCAAATAAAATGACACGCCTATATTTGCGTCCCGAAAAAAAATAATATGTTCAATAATCTTACTGAACGGTTAGAAAGTGCTTTTAAAAATCTTAAAGGTCAAGGACGCATTAATGATCTTAACATTGCCAATACTGTCAAAGACATTAGAAGGGCATTGATAGATGCAGATGTCAATTATAAGATTGCAAAAGAGTTTACAGATAAAGTACGTGATAAAGCAGTTGGTGAAAAGGTAATCAATGCTATTAGCCCTGGACAGTTGATGGTAAAAATTGTGCAGGATGAGCTTACAGAACTCATGGGTGGTTCTGAAGCCGGCTTTAATATCAACACTAATCCCTCTATCATTCTGGTGGCTGGTTTACAGGGTAGTGGTAAAACAACATTTTGTGGAAAGCTGGCAAATTATTTAAAAACACAAAAGGGTAAGAGTCCCTTGCTTGTGGCTGCAGATATTTATAGGCCTGCGGCAATTGACCAGTTGCATGTACTCGGAGAGCAGATTCAGGTGGATGTATATAGCGAAAGAGAAAATAAAAATGCCGTTGAAATAGCACAAAATGCTATTAAAGAAGCCCGCTCAAAAAATAAAAATGTAATCATAATAGATACTGCAGGCCGTTTGGCAGTGGATGAAGCTATGATGACCGAAGTGGCAGATATTAAACATGCCATTAGTCCTTCGGAAATATTATTTGTTGTTGACTCCATGACGGGGCAGGATGCCGTAAACACTGCAAAGGCGTTTAATGACAGATTAGATTTTTCTGGGGTAGTGCTTACAAAGTTAGATGGAGATACTAGAGGCGGTGCTGCATTATCCATAAAATATACGGTACAAAAACCGATAAAATTCACTAGTAGTGGTGAAAAAATGGAAACCCTGGATGTGTTCTATCCGGAAAGGATGGCACAGCGTATATTGGGTATGGGCGATATTACAACCCTTGTAGAAAAAGCTCAAGCACAATTTGACGAAGAGCAGGCTAAGAAATTAGAAAAGAAAATTCGTAAAAATCAGTTTGATTTTGCTGATTTTTTAGAGCAACTTCAACAAATCAAGAAGATGGGTAATCTCAAAGATTTGATGGGAATGATACCCGGCGTTGGCAAGGCGGTGAAGGATATAGATATTAGTGATGATGCATTCAAAAATGTGGAGTGTATTATACAATCTATGACTCCTTTTGAAAGAGCAAATCCAGATGTAATCAATCCAGGCCGACGAAAACGTATTGCCGATGGCAGCGGGAAAAAGATTGAAGAAGTAAATGCATTTTTAAAACAATTTGATCAAATGAGGCAGATGATGAAGATGATGAATAAAATGCCCCCGGGTATGCGCATGCCCGGCATGAGACGATAAATTTTGAGAACAAATTAATTATTTCACAAAAAAATTTTGGTAAAATACAATATGGTATTGTATTTTCGCAATCCAATTTTTTTTATAATTTAAAACCCATTTGTTCGCCTTTTAAATTTCTATTTAAATTATGGCAGTAAAAATCAGACTTCAAAGACACGGAAGTAAAAAACGCCCCTTCTACTTTATAGTAGTTGCCGATGCAAGGGCTCCCCGTGATGGAAAATTTATCCAGAAAATCGGTACTTACAATCCACTGACAGTGCCCGCCACTATCCAGTTAGATCGTCAGAAAGCGTTAGAGTGGCTTCATAAAGGAGCTATGCCAACAGACACTTGTAGAAGAATTCTTTCTTACAAAGGTGTATTGTTCCTCAAACACTTACTACGCGGTGTAAAGCTGGGTTTGTTTGATGAGGCTACTGCTATGGAAAAGTTTCAAAAATGGCATGTTGAACATGAAGAAAATGCCAAGCGCCGAACTGAAGAACACATTAGGAACATCAAAGACAAGCGAAGAGCTCAGATGGCAGCAAGAAATGTTGATGCCGCTCCTATAGCTCCTGCCGATGATGCATCTACTGAAAGTTAGTTCAATTTATTTGGGAAATAATCCTTTTAAAATCCTGGTATTGCCAGGATTTTTTTTATTTGCATTATGTCAGATATGGAATCAACATATATCCATTTGGGTAAAATAGCAGCGGCACATGGTTTACAAGGCCATTTACTATGGATTCATGATCTTATTCAAAAGAAAGAACTGTCTAACATAAAAGTATTTTTCATAGAGATGAGCCCCGATAATTCTGTTCCGTTTTTCATTGATACTATTGATAATAAAGATGCCACCTCAAGCTATGTAAAAACGGAAGAAGTAAATAGCAGAGATGCTGCCTTAAAATTAGTAGGTAAAAAAGTATGGCTAAAAGATTTAGATTTTCAAAAATTAATACCCAAAAACGCACCTGCTCATTTGGTAGGTTATAAAGTGTATGATAGAAATACTTTTATCGGCATTGTAAACTACATTACTGAAATGCCTCATCAGATTTTGCTTGCAGTGCAATGGAAAGAAAAAGAAGTTCTGCTTCCTGTACATGAAGCAACATTAAAAACAGTTGATCGTGTAAAAAAAGAAATCTATTTAATACTGCCCGAAGGTTTATTGGAAGTATATATTTAATCCTACTTTAATTGTTATAAAAAAATGCATTGATTACTTAAAATCAAGCTGCTTCGTTGTTGATATTCCACGATATTTGCCGCTCAATTTAGATTGTCAAATGAAAGATTTCTCTTATATCACAAATTCTCATCCTGCGTATATAGAAAGTATGTATCAGGAATTTGTAACTAACCCAGAAGCCGTCGAACCTGAACTCAAAAAATTCTTTGAAGGATTTGACTTTGCAATGAGTCAACAAGTATCTGGTTCGAAGGTCATGCCAACAAATAATTCCATTTCTGCTGATACTACAGATTGGATGCGTGAAATAAGAGTGTATCGTATGATTCTCGGATATAGAAATAAAGGACATCTTATTGCGCATACAAACCCTATAAGAGAAAGAAAGAACCGAAATGCAAATCTTCAACCTTCCTTTTTTGGATTGACTGATGCAGACTTAGATAATGTGTATCAGGCTGGAAACCTTATTGGTATTGGCCCTGCCACACTCAGAGATATTCTTAAGCACCTTACAAACTGCTACGCAAATCATGTTGGTATTGAATTCAAATATATCAGTAATCAGGAAAAAATTAATTGGCTTACAAAGGAAATTGAGCAAAAATTTGCAGCACCATTATCCATTGAAAAAAGAAAAAGAATCCTCAAAAAATTGAATGAGGGTGTAATGTTTGAAAAGTTTTTGCACACAAAATATATTGGTCAAAAACGATTTTCTTTAGAAGGCGGAGAAACCACCATTGCAGCATTGGATGCTATCATTAATACTGCCGCTGAAAATGAGGTGCAGGAAGTAATTATAGGAATGGCACATAGAGGTCGTTTAAATGTGCTGGCAAATATTATGGGTAAAACTTATGCTCAAATATTTAGTGAGTTTGAAGGCACTGCAAAATTAGACCAAACGATGGGCAGTGGCGATGTAAAGTATCACATGGGTTATGGTAGTGATGTAGAAGCAACAAATGGCAATACCGTGCACCTCAAACTAATGCCCAATCCATCTCACTTAGAAGCTGTGAATCCAGTAGTGGTGGGCTTTGCAAGGGCTAAAGCCGATATTTTATATAAAAGTGATTTTGATAAAATTCTTCCCATATTAATTCATGGAGATGCTTCTATTGCCGGACAGGGTATTGTATATGAAGTATTACAAATGTCAGACCTCAAAGGGTATTATACAGGTGGTACCATACATTTTGTAATCAATAATCAAATTGGTTTTACTACAGATTTTGATGATGCCCGCAGCAGTGATTATTGTACCTCATTGGCGGCTGCAGTACAGGCACCTGTAATGCATGTAAATGGAGACGATCCTGAATCCGTAATAAAGTGTGTAGAAATAGCCACACGCTACCGCCAAGAATATAACTCTGATGTATTTATTGATATGGTTTGCTATCGCAAGCATGGTCATAATGAAGGTGATGATCCAAAGTTTACACAGCCTCATTTATACAACCTTATTGAGAAACATCCAAACCCTCGGGAAGTTTATACGGATTATCTTTTGCAAGCCGGTCAGCCTGAGTTGAAGGAATTGGCCAATGAAATGCAGAAGAGTTTCTGGGAAGGTCTTCAGGAAAGATTAGACGAGGTAAAACAAAATCCACTGCCATATAGTTATCAACCACCTGAAATGGCATGGAAAAGTTTGAGAAGAGCTACTGATGCTGATTTTGATATATCTCCGATTACAGCTGTAAGCAATGAAAATTTTGAATCCGTTTTTCAGTCCATAATGCAATGGCCTACCGACTTTAAGCCTTTGAAAAAAATTGAAAAAATATTACAAGATAAAACCAAACTATATCAGTCTGAAAATAAAATTGACTGGGCCACTGGCGAACTACTTGCTTATGGCACTTTATTGCTTGATGGCAATGATGTACGCATGAGTGGGCAAGATGTGCAAAGAGGTACATTCAGCCATAGACATGCTGTGCTTCGCGATGAAGAAAACAATAAGCCTTATAATCGTTTAGGAAATATTCCCGGTGCAACCGGACATTTTAGAATATACAATTCTTTATTAAGTGAATATGGTGTGCTCGGTTTTGAATATGGTTATGCCATGGCAAACCCCAACGCCTTAGTTATATGGGAAGCCCAATTTGGAGATTTTTGTAATGGTGCTCAAACCATGATCGATCAGTTTATAAGTGCCGGTGAGCAGAAATGGAATAGAATGAATGGCGTTACTATGTTACTACCACATGGCTATGAAGGTCAAGGACCTGAACACAGCAGTGCCAGATTAGAAAGATTTTTGCAAATGTGTGCGGAGTTGAATATGGTGATAACAAATATTACCACATCGGCCAACTTTTTTCACGCACTAAGAAGACAAGTAGCATGGCCATTCCGTAAACCATTAATCAATTTTTCACCGAAGGCAAATCTTCGCCATGCCGGCACATATTCATTGGTCAGTGAATTTACCAATGGCGGTTTTAAAGAAGTAATTGACGATTCATTTATACAAGATATTACTGCTGTCAAAAAAGTATTATTCTGTAGTGGTAAAGTTTATTTTGACTTAGCCGAAAAGCAACAAAAAGAAAATAGATCTGATGTGGCTATCGTAAGAGTGGAACAGCTATACCCATTGCCTGTAAAACAGTTGACAGAATTATATAAAAAATATTCAAAAGCTGTATGGTTTTGGGTACAAGAAGAGCCACTAAATATGGGTGCCGCTTCCTTCTTACAAATGAATCTAAAAAATATCAATTATGGATTTATTAGCCGTAAACCTGGTGCAGCCACAGCTACTGGATACAATAAAATTCATCAACAAGAACAACAAGAAATTATAAATCTGGCATTCTCAATATAAAACACACTTACAATCTACTTCCTCCTTACAATTAAATGAAGTTTACACATGCTGTTTGATTTTAATGTGTACAGCAGCCTACTACTTGTTCCATTTCTGCATGCAATAATTTTTGCTTTTTTATTATTTTTTCGTTATCGCAAAGAAGAAAGATTGAGTGATGCATTACTTGGCATATTACTCATACTCAATGCCATAAAAATAGCATATTGGATGTTAGGCTTTGCAGGATGGTATGACAGTCATGATACATACACGAGTTTCATGTTTTATTTTCCTTTCAACAACATGCTACTTTTGGGGCCTTTAATTTATTTTTATTTTCAAAGTCTTACCAATGCAAAATTTAGCTTTAAGCATATTCATTTTTATCATTTAATCCTACCCATTGCTTATACAATTTTAGTGGTTGGAAAACTGATTATTGATTTTGGATTTTATGCTCCTTTTGAAAATAGTGAATCAACCCAATTTGGAACCAAAGGCCCATTTTCTGAAATAGATAAATCGAAAATTTTTATATTATCTGGGTATCTCTCATTTGTTTATTACCTTATAAAAACTTTACAAATTTTTAAAGCGTATCGTATTTATCTACAAGAAAACTTTTCATCTACCTATAAATTAGATTTACAATGGCTTAGAAATCTTTTGTATTTATGCGGTATAGGTGTAATCATTTTTTTAATTTTTGATTTGATTGGACTCTTAACGAATGGCAATAGTTATCGATTTGAATGGTATGCATATATTGGATTGGGCTTTGTAACATATAATCTTAGTATAGCTGGTTATTATAATCATTCAGATAAATGGCATTTGCTGGCATTCAATACAAATGAGCCACAAAAAGCAGATAACGAACTAAAGGCTCAAAATGAAGATCCCGAATTAAATATTAATCCTTTACCAGATATATTACCCACAGAAATTGAGGTGTGGATAGAAAAACTAAAAGTATTAATGCAAGACAAAGAATTATTTTTAGAGCCACAACTTACTCTTTCAGAACTTGCCCGGCATGCTAATACTAACCCTTCCAATCTTAGTAAAGTCATTAATATTGCTACCAATCAAAACTTTAATGATTTTATAAATGAATACCGTGTAAAAGCGGTTATCGAAAAATTTGAAGCTGGCCAACATCAAACACAAACCCTTCTGGGCATTGCTTATGACTCTGGGTTCAACAGTAAAGCCACATTCAATAGATCTTTTAAAAAAATTACAGGATTATCTCCTAAAGATTACCTCTTAGAAAGGCATCAAACAATCTCGAAGTAGCAGGCATACAAATTTCTAATGCATTGATTTTTAAGTAATCGGAAGATTTGAAACACATCTATTTTATTTGACACCTATTCCTTTGGTCTCAAATAATATAATGCAGCGACTGCCTTTTACAATCGTTTCAATTTTGCTGAATCATTATTCAAAAAATTAAATTCAAAAAAATGAAACAGTTCAAAAAAATAACTGCTCTCTGCTTCACCGTTTTATTGATAGCTACATACTCCTGTAAGGTTCATGCGCAAGGGAAACCGTTAAATGGTAGTGGTAAAATTATTACCAGTACTTATGCTTATCACAATTTCGATAAACTACTTTTTTCAGATATGAGTGGTGAGATAGAAGTGGTTGTTGGTAAACCATTTTCTATAACCATGCATGCAGATGATAATTTTAATAATCAGATTGGAGTAGTTGAAAAAGAAGGTGTGCTCTGTTTCGTCTTTGAGGGTAATAAAAATAATAGATTGTATATAGAAAATACAAATATTAAAATACTTATAACCATGCCGGAACTAAGTGTGGTGGAGCAATATGGCAATAGTAACTGCAACATTACCGGTATAGTTGGACGCTATCTACGCTTGCAAAATAGGGGCAATGGAAATATAAGTGCTATAGGCTCAGTGGATGAGTTAGATATAATAAAAAGAGATAATGGAAACATAGAGGCAGGTATGCTAGAAGCAAAAAATGTCAATGTAGAGGCAAGTGGTAATGGTAATGTATATATTAATACCAACAACCAGTTTGAAGCACATGCCAGTGGTAATGGTTTCGTAAAAAATAAAGGTATCGGAAGATCTTCAGCCAATTCATCTGCCACAGGAAATAGTAAAATTCAATAATAATCTTTTATAAAATGAAAAGAATAATAAAGCCAATATGCCTGCCTTTCTGGTGGCAAGATGCATTAATAACCATACCAAGAATAGCATGTGGAATGATGCTTAGTTTAGATTTTGGTGCTGCAAAATTCGGCGTGCCATGGAGCCCGCCAGAAAAAAACTTAGGTCTCTTTGAAGTAGCATTTTGGTTTCCGCAAGATGTGGCAGCTTATGGAGGAATTTTTGCACTCATGCCCGTGTTTTTTGCTTGGATGGGCGCATTTAGCGAAGCCGTAGGCGGACTATTATTTGCTGCAGGTTTTTGTACTAGATTTTCATCTTTCCTAATCATATGCACCATGTGTGTTGCGGCTTTTATACAACAATGGGGTCAAGGTAGTTGGAATATGCTGCCCTCTTTAGGATTTTTATGGGTAGCATTATATCATCTGATTTTAGGAAGTGGACGTTTTGGTCTAGATTATCTCTTTTCAAAAAAAATAAATCATGCAAAAAATTAGTATCATCATTTTGTTGGCCATGTTTGCCAGTTGTGTACAACCCACTTATAAAAGAATTGTAGTGCTTACAGTAGATGTAAGTAAACAAGCAAATATAAAATCTGTAGGAATTAGGGGAGAAGGCACACCACTTTCTTGGTCAGAAGATTATGCCATGAAAACACTTGTAAAAGATAGTTTGTACCAATGCACGCTTGAAATAAATACTGGATATTTATATGGTGAATGTAAGTTTACGGTAAATGGTCAATTTGAATTGCAAGAAGCAGATAATCGGCGCATATATTTTTCAGATCAGGACACCACATACTATCGAGCAGTTTTTGATCAGCCTTCAGTACAATAATTATAATGATATAAAATTTACTACAGATTGATTTTTATGATTGATAGGAGAAGTAATTTTTTAAAGCAGATGTTGCAGTTGAAATGTATAACAATGCAGAAATGCCGTATATCAAAGGTTTAAGAGCCATGGTTGAGTTTAAAAATATTCACTATTTCACCAACCAAAAATTTACCTCAAACACTTATCTATATTGCTTTTCAGCTTTTCAAGTCAAAGTAAGCTACAAAATTTGAGTATAATGTAATAGTAGGTAATTTTATGGGCCAATCCATGTATCAATCTATTTTCCTTTTAGGCCAATCACTTATCTTTCGCCCAAATAGATAGCAATGGCAAAAGGTATAAAAAAGGCAACAATAAAAACTGAAAAGTCTGCTGATGCAAAAGCTATTCAAGCCAATAAACCAGAATCAAATAAAGTAGTAAAGTATGAAGAAAATCATTTTATACATACAGATTTGGCTGTTTGGAATTATTCTCTTTTTACAGATGAAGCCGTAAAAAATTTTCAACAAGGCACAAACTACAGTCTCTATGAATATTTTGGAAATAAGCAAATAGAAGTACTCAATACAGTAGGTACTTATTTTGCTGTATGGGCTCCAAATGCAACAACAGTAAGCGTCATAGGAAATTTTAATGAATGGAATAAATTAGAACATCAGTTGCATGTACGCAAGGATGGTAGTGGTATATGGGAAGGATTTTTGCCCAATCTGCTGAATGGAGAAGTGTATAAATACCATATCATCGGCTACGAAGGTTTAGAATTGGATAAAGCAGATCCATTTGCACATTTTGCAGAATTACGACCTTCTACTGCATCAAAAATATGGGGTACTTTTTATGAGTGGAAGGATAAAGAATGGATGGAGCAGCGTCATAAGCATAATAACCTCAATGCACCTTGGAGCATTTATGAAATACACTTGGCCAGTTGGATGCGGCCCAATGCATCAGATGAAGAAAGTTATAATACTTATCAGCAAATTGCAGAAAAACTCGTTCCATACTGTTTAGAAATGGGCTTTACTCATGTAGAATTGATGCCTATTATGGAGCATCCATTTGATGGCAGTTGGGGTTATCAGGGCACAGGTTATTTTGCCCCTACATGCAGGTTTGGTTCGCCACAGGATTTTGCGGCATTGGTAGATGCATTGCATATAGCAGGCATTGGTGTTATATTAGATTGGGTGCCTTCGCATTTTCCTTATGATGCACATGGTTTATACATGTTTGACGGTGCACATACTTATGAATATGCAGATATGCGCAAGGGCTATCATCCGGATTGGAATAGTTATATTTTCAACTACAGTAGGGGAGAAGTAAAAAGCTTTTTAATCAGTAGTGCCAGGTTTTGGTGCGATAGATTTCATGCCGATGGACTACGGGTAGATGCCGTAAGCAGTATGCTTCGCTTGGATTACAGTAGGAATGAAGGTCAATGGGAACCTAATGAATTTGGGGGTAATGGAAATTTAGAAGCCATTGCTTTTATAAAAGATTTGAACGCCACACTGTATCGTGATTTTCCAGATATACAAACCATTGCCGAAGAGGCCACAGACTGGCCAAAAATAAGTAAACCCATTTTTGATGGAGGGCTTGGTTTTGGTATGAAATGGATGATGGGTTGGATGCACGACACATTGGATTATTTTAAGCTGGATCCCATTTTCAGACAGTTTAGTCAAAATAAATTCAGCTTTAGTATAATGTATTTTTATGATGAAAACTTTATGCTACCACTCAGCCATGATGAAGTCGTGCATGGCAAAAGCCCCATGCTGTATAAAATGCCTGGCGATGAATGGCAGAAGCATGCCAATCTGCGGTTGTTATATACTTATATGTTTACCCATCCCGGAGCTAAACTCCTTTTTATGGGAAATGAATTTGGTGCCACTAATGAATGGAATTACAAATCTGAACTACAATGGTCGTTAACGGATTTAGTAAGCCATGGCGGATTAAAATATTGCGTAAGTATGCTCAATAAATTGTACAGAAATTACCCGGCATTATATGAAAAACAATTTGATGTTGGGGGCTTTGAGTGGGTAGATTTAAATAAGAGAACAGAGTCTGTAATAAGTTTTAAACGCAAAGGAATGAAGAGGAAAGATGATGTATTGGTAATACTAAATATGACACCTGTTGTAAGGAAAGATTGGGAAATACATGTACAAGGAAAATCGAAATGGAAAGAAATTTTTAATAGCAATGACACCGCTTATTGGGGCACGGGTGATGTGTATAATCCAGATATTATTTCAGAAGCAACAGATAAAAAAAATAAATGGTATAAGCTCAAAGTTCATCTGCCTGCATTAAGCGCTGTAGTATTAGGTTAGTGCAATGCGGATTTTGAGAATTTTTAGCCAATTGTTTTTTACATCCCATCCATCTCGAATGAAAATAGACAAGCTGTATTGAGCCCTAAAGAACCTTTGAGCAGCAAACTTTTATGATTTTTTTTCTGAAATTGTAGTTGTGCAAAGGTTACCAATGTTGTAGGCAGGCATTCAGGCAACTCGTTTAAGATAGTATCGTCTTTTGTACCAATGCTTGCCAAAAATTAAATATTGTCTACATTTTGAATAGCCAAACTGCTTTTTGATTACTTGTCCAGCTGTGTCACAAACAAACAGTTTCTTGTTTCCAATTAAATATTTTTCAGGATTGTCCAAGTGGTTGTTTGTCGACAAAGCATATCTTGTTAAAACTGCTTCTTTGCCATACTTTTCATAATCGGAAGTGTCAGGCTTAAAAGGTTCATGATAAAGGGCTAAATATTTATTGTCAACCTTGTAGTATCCTTTAGATGTATCAAAATTCATGTCGCCTCTCATTCGAAAACCAAACGAAGAGTCAGTATTTAAGTTAATTCTTGTACCGAAAAAACCAAGAACAGCAAAGTTTGAACGATATGTCCCAGCAATATTGTTTGTCGACCTACAAGAAATTAAGAATAATACAATAAGTCCGAAAACTGAAAATATGGGTTTTGTCACTTGAGTTTTTTGTCTTGATGCAGAAATAAACAATTTTACACAATGTCACACTTAAATTGAACGCTGTTACAACTGCTTGCACACAACGGCAGTCTGTCTAAAAACCAATTTTAAAAGTGCAAGAATAAGAAAAAATGGGCCATT
>CALAGJ010000030.1 GCA_937892395.1 uncultured Parafilimonas sp. | reverse complement strand
ATAAAATATAGTGATCCATTATAGATTAAATGATCAACAATATATATTGATGATTCAATAAGCCCATTCTTTCTTAATAAAAAAAATTATTCCAAAAAACTAAGTTGATATGAGTGCTTTTGAAAATGCTGTAGTTACAACTCAAATCCTAATGAAGATAAATAACTTTGAAAGTAGAATTATATAAATATGATGTTGAATTAATTTTTTACCTTCATGTAATTATTCAAGTTGTTTGCAATAGATCTATTAGGTTCAATATTTAATGGCAAAGCAGTATTCAAAAAGTAGTCAGCACTCCATTGATAAAAACTATTTTTTCTATAAGCAGGCCACGCATTGAGGCTATCATATTTTACATAATTACGGTCAAACGCCATTACAGTAAGCTTTACTGAATCTGGGCTTTGAGGCCGAAAATAATTGAAAGCTTGCAGTCTATTATTTGCTATTAAACGTGTGCCATCTAATCTAGCTGGTATTGGTGCTTTAGCCCACATGCAAAACTGTGGGAAAAAATCTGTAAGATCAATGAGACTGTTATCCACTCCCCTCCCCAATCCATTGATAATAAGCGGAACATGCATTCCAAAATAACTTGCAGTACCCTTCTCTCCTTTTACATCCAAACCCCTCCATTTTGACCACATTTTATTGGTATTACCGTTGTCACCGGCAATGACTATAATTGTATTTCGAAACTTTGGTTGACTTAGGAATCCTGATAGGCGGCTTAAACAATAATCCATATACTGCATCATGGAAGGCATATAAATCGTATCCCCTATTTCAGGTTTGCGGTTTGTCCAATTAGAGTAATTGGGATGAAATGGTGAAGGTGTAAAGGGTTCATGTATCAACTGCATGCTGTAATAACAGTAGAAGGGTCCTTTTACCGTGTCTGCAAAATTTTTGAAATAATTGAAATAAACATCTTCACTATACTCCCCGGTTCTGGTAGCTTTTATACTATCTGCAATAATTATAGGATTCTTATAATATTTTGGTTTTGTTTCCTGTTCATTATAGTGCTCCAGTATGCAATAATTCGAAAACCCAGAATTCACTATCTGTTGATGTGTTTGATTAAACTGGTACTTGCCAACCATACAGGTTTTATAACCATAACTTCTTAGATGAGACTGAATGGTTAGTTCATTTTCCGGCAGAATACCCCATCCTTGATAATTTCTATTATTATATTTACCGGTCATAGCTTCCAATCTGGAAGGGCTACAGAGTGCATTGGCAAAACAATAATTATAAGACCTACCCACACTGGCTAAGCTGTCTATAGTTGGTGTCGAATATGATTGGCCACCTGTATATGAAGGGAGTTCAAAGCCTAAATCATCTATTAATACAAATACGATATTTGGCCTAGTCTTTAATAATTCTTCTGATTCCTCATTACCATTATTAGGACTATAGGAGCTTTTTTGATTACATGAAATAATTAAAAGAAGAAAGATGAATAAAAATATGCCCTCCAAATAATGTTTCATAGTGTTTTACTTTCTTTGCTATTATTAATACATAATGAGGTAAAAATTTTTCGATTACACTTTTTTAGCAGGTATTACTTCTTGTATTAGCTTTTAATTTATTATTCTTTTATATTGATTCTATCCCAAAAGAATATGCGCAAAGTAAACGAATACATCTAAATATTTGTAAAAAAATATATCTAAATGCTTAGTGAATACTATAATTGAAAAATGTAATTTTCATGTAAATTAGTTGATTCAGTTTTTTATGAAAAATTAAAATAGCTTAATAACTTTTATTTTTGCACGTATATCAAAACCAGATTCACCATGCGTATTTATTTTGACAATGCTGCCACCACACCTGTAGATGCACAAGTTGCAGATGCAATGATTCCGTACATAACCTCACATTTTGGAAACCCTTCATCCATCTATAGTTATGGTAGAGAAACTAGGCTTGCTATAGAAAATGCACGTAAATCTGTAGCTAAGTTGCTCAATGCACATCCTGCAGAAATTTTCTTTACGAGCGGAGGCACAGAGAGTAGCAATACCGCAATTTATGCTGCGGTAAAGGATTTGGGCTGCAGACATATTATCAGTAGTAGGATAGAACATCACGCCACTCTGCATGCAGTGGAGCATTTATATCATACCGGCGAAGCCGGATTGGATTATGTCAACCTTTTACCAAACGGACATATTGATATGGAGCATTTGGAACAACTGCTTTCAGAAAGTCCAGAAAAATGCTTGGTTACTTTAATGCATGCAAATAATGAAATTGGCAATATGCTAGATATTCATGCCGTGGGTCAACTTTGTAAAATCTATAATGCAATTTTCCATTGCGATACTGTGCAAACAGTTGGGCACTTTCCAATGGATTTAAGGAATACTGCCGTACATTTTATTACAGGAGCAGGACATAAATTTCATGGTCCTAAAGGAGTTGGCCTATTATATATTAATGAGAATGTAAAAATAAAGCCTTACATACATGGTGGAAGTCAAGAGAGAAATATGCGTGCAGGCACAGAAAATGTGTATGGTATTGTTGGGTTTGCAAAAGCATTAGAAATAAGCACTGCAAATCATGACACAGAAAGCACATACATAAAAGGATTGAAAGTGTATATGATGGAGCAACTAAAAAAGAAAATAAAGGGGGTATCATTTAATGGAGATGCACTGGGTAGAAGTTTATATACTGTTCTAAGTGTCAGCTTACCCAAAACAGAAAAAAGTGAAATGATATTATTTAACTTAGATATCAATAATATTTGTGCAAGTGGTGGAAGTGCCTGTACCAGTGGAGCGGACGCTGGTAGCCATGTAATAAGATCAGTCAATCAAAACCCAAACCAAGTAACTGTTCGTTTTTCATTTAGTAAACTAAATACCAAAGAAGAAATTGATATTGTAACAGATAAGATAAAAGATCTGATATGATTTGTTATAATTTATAGAAAAATCTGGCATCAATAAAATCTGCTACTTGATTATGCACAAGTAAATTAATTCCAATGGCCCAGTGAGGTTTAAGTTGGTACTTAATACCCCACCTATGGTAAATAGTTTTATAGATATCTGCATAAACCTCATTATATTTATCAGTTTCTTTAAACACGTAAAAACCCAACTGTTGACTAAAAGAAAACTTGTTGATTAAAAACTCGTGTCCAATTAAAAGACCTGCCAATATATTGCTACTGCTATCATTTATCAGATTGCGCTTTATGCTTTGCATGCCGCCATCAAAATATATTTCGGCTCCGGTAGTAAGTTTGTGAATAGCTGCAATTTGCTTACCAACCTGCACATTTAACCCTCCCAAAAATTTTCTCACCTGTTTTACATTTTTATCATAACCACCTTTGGGGGAAATGAATACGCCTCCTTCCCAAGAAACAGGTAATTTTTTCCAACCAGTATCTTGTAATTGATTATACACAGGCAAAGTATTTTGGTCTTTAAAATACAATACACCCAGAGAAATGTTGGGATAATTTAGACCACGATTGGGCTGTTTAAATCCACCATTGCTATTGTGGTACCAATTGCCAGACAACTGTAAACTTGTATGGGGAGATACGCTATAGCTCAGCCCCACACCTACCTTTAATAAA
>CALAGJ010000029.1 GCA_937892395.1 uncultured Parafilimonas sp. | reverse complement strand
TCTGAGGATGTGCATCTCCCCTGCCCAAGCCTATGGTGCATTTACGGTACGCGGCTACGGTAAGTGATCGGTACACATGCGTACTGATGGCATGCATGAGCATGTTTTGTATTTCTTCCTGAAATGGTGTCTACACCACTTTTCGCACTTGTATTGGTGATGAGCCATCCCATGTCGCCATGGGGCCCATCGGTACGTTGGCCCAAAAGTGTGCAGAATGCACCAAAACGGGGTGCCCACCCGGTTTTTTGATGATTTGGAACAAAAAAAAAATTCGAAAAAAAAAATTTTTTTTTGAAAATAATATATTGGGCTGGTATGTTTCAAAAATCACCAGATGATTGTAATGTGAATTTATAAATTAAATAAAAAGAAGTATATTCTAGTGGTCAAAGAAACATATATATGATGAGACTGATCTTTAAATCTAATTATACATTTTCATATAGAAATTTTGGTAAACTTTCATATGATCCATTCTAAAAAACAGGACCACCTAAAGATGCTTCGAATCTAAAATAAACAGTAGAAAATATTTTTAAGGAATTACAAACGGATATTGGGTTATCAAGACCAAAAAATGGAAACCTTTCAAAGTGGTGCGAACAGGGCGTTTTGCTACTCAATGCATGTCTTACAGTAAGAGCAAGTGAAGCAGGAAGTCATTCCCGTAGCGGATGGATGAACTTTACTGATGCTGTTATCCGAAAATTGTCTGATGAAAAAACCGGTATCGTATTTTTACTTTGGGGAAAATTTGCACAGGAAAAACAACTGCTGATTGATGCTACAAAGCATCATATTTTAAAAGCAGCACACCCATCTCCACTGAGTGCTTATGCTGGTTTTTTTGGATGCAAACATTTTAGTATAACCAATGAAATTTTAATCAAACAAGGCCTTTCTCCTATTGATTGGTCATTATAGCTTTATTTATGGAATCAATATATTCATCATCAACAAAAAATATTTTAAGGCTTCAACTGCCAACCGATCCACGATGGGTGAATCTTGCAGCTATGCAATTAGAAGATATACTCACAGATCATGCCTACTGCGAACAAAAAGCTGCTGCAAGCTGCATGAGCCTTATACAACTGTATAGTGATAAAACAGCATTGGTATATCAACTAGCACCAATTGTAACCGAAGAATGGGGCCACTTTAGATTAGTGCTTGCAGAGTTAGAAAAAAGAAATCTTAAGCTCGGTCGTCAGCGCAAAGATGAATATGTAAACAGTTTAATACAATTTCAACAGAAAGGTGGCCAAGCTGCGGGTAGATTATTAGATCAACTACTTTTTTGCGCATTAATTGAAGCCAGAAGTTGTGAACGATTCAAAAGACTCAGCGAAGGGCTTGAAGACAATGAACTAAAAAAATTTTACCGGATGTTTATGGAAAGTGAAGCAGGGCATTATACTTTGTTTATTGAATTGGCAGATACTTATTTTGAAAAGCAAAAAGTAAGAGAGCGCTGGCAACAGTGGCTGCAATATGAAGCGGAAGTGATTAAACAAATTAAGATACGGGGAGATAGGATGCATTAAATATGATGCTCTTCAAATAATATTTCAGTTGTATTTTCGTCGAAATATTTTTTTGAATATGTACTCACTGAAGTAATGATGTAATTAGCTAGCAAATTGTAACCACGAACTGAATAATAATCTAAAGGAAAAAGGTAGTGTTTGTAAAAAGAAGAAAAATAAATAGGCGGATTCATTATGAATTAATGCTAATTTTTTGGAGCTTCTTATGTCCTATTTTGCTGCTTGCCCAAACCACAAAAGAATCAATCGAAATTTTAAAAACACAAATAAATCAGACCAAGTCTGTTGATGAGAATCAGATAGAATTATTAAGACAAATTTCGGATTACTATTTAAGCATAAATATTGATTCTGCTAAACTATATGGTAGTAAAGCAATTAACCTTTGTATAAAATTAAAAAAAGATTCTTTGTTGCCTTCCCTATACTTATCTCAGGGAGCTAATTTTTTATGGAGTTGGAATATTGAAGCAGCCGACTCTTACCTGAAAAAGGGAGAATCATTTGCTATTAAATTCAATGATCTCAATAGCCTTTTTTACATTTATTCCACCTTATCAAATATGTATGTGTTGAACCATATTTGGGATGAGGCGTGGGTTTATGCTCAAAAATCAAAAGAGGTTTCTGAAAAAATTGAGCAGGATAGCATGGAAACCATAGCCTTTGCCTATGCTGCTTTTGCAGATGTATATAGAGGCGTAAGAGATTACAAAAAAGCAGATGAATATTTTTTAAAAGCGAACAATGCATTTAGTGATGAAAGAAATCTATACCAGCGCTATATTAATTCTTTAGAGTACGCCAAAATGCTGGTGGAGTTTGAGCATTTTGATTCTGCTAAATTGTATTTGCAACAAGCATTAGACTATTTTATAAATCTGGATGAAACAATTCAGATAGCAGATGTATATGAAACTTATGGTAAATATTTTAATGCAACGAATCAAATTGATAGTGCGCTATCCTATTATGACTCTGCAAAAATAATTTATGCCAAAGATAGTCTTGTAAAGGATCTCAATAGGTTAAGACTAAGGATGGGGCAATGCTTTTTTAAGCAAAAGAAGTACGAAGCTGCAAAAGCAAATGCATTAGAGTCCTATTATTTTTTTAAATCAGAAAACAATAACTTTTTATTACTTGATTGTTTGGAATTGTTGCACAATATTGAAATGAAAGAAAACCCGACATCCACTAATGGGCAATATTTTTCTGAGTACATTGAAGTGAATAGTAAAGTAACTGATCAAGGCCGCCTTTTCCGCACCCGTGAATTAATAACGCAATATGAATTGGCACAAAAGGAAAAAGAAAATCAAAAACTTAAAATAAAGTACCAATACCAGCAAGATCGTTTTTGGCTAATCACTATTTCAAGTATCCTCATCTTGATAACCGGAGTCATTCTTTTTGTGTTGTATAGAAAGAATAAAACAGCTTATCAGCAGGTAGCCCACTTACAGCAAATTACAGAGGAAAAAAATGTTTCTCTTTCACAAACCATAACCATAAAGGAAAGGTTGATGTCTATGCTGGCGCATGATGTAAGAAGCCCGGTTACCTCCTTAGAAAATATGCTCATTCTTTCCCGTGATAAACTAATTACCACCGAAGAGTTTGCTCAATTGAGCGATTTACTTTTAGTTGAAACCACACATCTCAAAGGCATGCTGGATAATACCTTGCTATGGGCAAATCAACAAACATCTTCCATAAAAATTCAAAAGAAAGCGATAGCTGTTTTTCCTTTAATTCAAAGCATTATTGAAATATACAAACCTGGTATTTTGTTGAAAAAATTGAATCTTCAAAACGCTATTCCAAAAGGCACTATCATCAATACAGATCCTGATGTATTTCATATTATCTTCCGAAATATTTTATCCAATGCCATTAAGTTTACACCATCCGAAAAAAGCATAATTATATCCTGTATCAACTCAGGTAGTAAAATAACAATACAAGTTATGGATGAAGGAGTAGGTATGGATGAGCAAGTGCTTGAGAAAATAAATTCAGGAACCATCTATACCACAAGAGGCACAGAAAATGAAAAAGGTAGCGGACTTGGTATTTCCTTTATAAAAGAATTGGTAAAAAAATCTGGTGACACTTTTGAGGTAATCAGTACGCCCACAAAAGGCACCACAGTAAGCATTTGCTTCTTAGATAATTAAATAGGTTCTTTCATAAGTCATTTAATTTTTGACTGTAATATTGCCTATGGATTTTACTCAATACATTGCTTATGCAGGCACTTTTGTTTTTGCACTTACAGGTGCTTTGAAAGCACGTTCTTTTCAAATGGACATTTTTGGTGCTGCTGTACTTGCTTTTGTTACTGCGTACGGAGGTGGTACCGTTAGAGATTTACTCATTGGTAGACAACCAGTAAATTGGATCAACGATACATTGGCATTAGCACTTGTAATAGGAGCTTTGCTCATTGTAATGCTCCCAAAATTTAATGCAGCAAAATTTAAAAAAACTATTTTTATTACGGATGCTATTGGATTGGGATTATTTACAATAGTAGGTATTGATATCAGTTTGTCGTATGAAGTAAATGGAATGTATGCTTTGGTGCTAGGAGTTATAACGGCCACCTTCGGTGGATTGATTGCCGACATGCTCAGCAATACTATCCCAGACTTGCTAAAGAAAGGTGAACTATATGCCACGGCAGCATTGGCCGGAGGCATCACTTATATCTTACTCTTAAGAACTGGGCTCACCCATTTTACTGCAGAAATTATTGGAGTAATTTTAGTAGTAGCAATAAGGATCATTTCAAAAATAAAACGTCTTCAACTCCCAGAAATTTGATGCTTGTAGATATCTCTTTTATTTTTGCAAAATGAATATTGATTTAAATGAAATCCTACCAAAAGATTTTTCTCAAAATTCCAAAGTATGGATTTATCAAGCAAGCCGAAAACTCAGTTTACAGCATGTGCTTTATGCAGATAGCCTTTTGCAGGATTTTGTTGAAAACTGGCAATCACACGGCGCACCAGTAAAGGGTTTTGCCACAATTTTATTCGGACAATTTATCATACTCATGGCTGACGAATCTGCAAGTACAGTGGGCGGTTGTAGTACAGATAGTTCGGTACGAATAGTCAAACAAATTGAACAGGAAACAGGCATCTCTATGTTTGATAGACAATTGCTTGCTTTTCATGTTGATGATACTGTACAACTATTGCCAATGCCACAACTTGTTCCTGCTTTATCATCCGGAAAAATTAATGGCGATACCATTTATTTCAACAATACGGTACTTTCAAAAGCCAAATTGATGACGGATTGGATGATACCACTATCAACCAGTTGGTTGGCATCAAAAATGAAACTTGCTGATGTAAAAGTCTAATAATGTGTATGTCTTGATGGTACCATTAGATAAGCCAATTTGCAAATAATTCGGTTAAATAACACATTTTACTTACAAACAGATGCAATGTAAATCAACTTGATTTTTTATTGAGATGATTTAAGGTTTTATTGGGATGAAATAAGAAACAACTGTTAGCTTTTTTCACATTACCTATCTTCGCCACCCATTATTTCAGAATGAATATAGAATTTAATCGCAACGAAGATTGGATGAAACTGCTATGCAGTGATTACCGTACTATTTTTGAGAAAAAAATAAAACCCGGTGGCGGCAAAAAAGCCGCAGATAAACAGAAAGAAAGAAATAAACTGACTGCCCGTGAGCGCATTGCTTATCTCTGTGATGCAGATAAACCTTTTATAGAAATTGGTGCCTTTGCTGGCTATGAAATGTATGATGAACAAGGTGGCTGCCCCGCTGCGGGTACCGTAGGTGGTGTGGGATATGTAAGTGGCCGCCAATGTGTAATTGTAGCCAATGACCAAACCGTAAAAGCTGGAGCTTGGTTTCCCATTACAGGTAAAAAAAATCTACGTCTTCAGGAGATTGCAATGGAAAATCATTTGCCGGTTATTTACTTAGTCGATAGTGCAGGTGTTTTTCTTCCGATGCAAGATGAAATTTTTCCAGATAAAGAACATTTTGGTCGTGTATTTAGAAACAATGCACGAATGAGTGCAATGGGTATTACTCAGATTGCTGCCGTAATGGGTGCATGCGTAGCAGGCGGCGCCTATCTTCCAATAATGAGTGATGAAACATTGATGGTGGAAGGCAATGGAAGTATTTTTCTTGCCGGTCCTTATTTGGTAAAAGCTGCTGTGGGTGAAGATATTGATATAGAAACACTGGGTGGTGCTGCCACTCATACAGAGCTAAGTGGTATAGCTGATTATAAATTTAAAACCGAAGAAGCTTGTTTAGATCAGATAAAAAAATTAATGAGCAAAATTGGAATGCCCGCTACAGCCGGTTTTAACCGTATTGCCTCAAAACCACCTATAAAAATTAATGGTGAAATTTATGGCATCATGCATGAGAAAAATGCCAAGCCATATAATGTGCATGATCTTATAACATGTCTGGTGGATGAAGGAAACTTTGAACCATTCAAAGAAGATTATGGTAAAACCATAGTTTGTGGGTATGCTCGTATAGATGGCTGGGCAGTAGGCATTGTAGCCAATCAACGATTGATGCTGAAAAATAAAAAAGGGGAATTGCAAATGGGTGGTGTTATCTATAATGATAGTGCTGATAAAGCTGCACGTTTTATTTTGAATTGCAATCAAAAGAAAATTCCCTTGGTCTTTTTACAAGATGTAACTGGCTTTATGGTGGGTAGCCGAAGCGAACACTCGGGTATCATAAAAGATGGAGCCAAATTAGTAAATGCAGTGGCCAATAGTGTGGTGCCAAAAATCACCATCATAACTGGCAATAGTTTTGGTGCTGGTAATTATGCCATGTGTGGCAAGGCTTACGACCCAAGGTTTATATATGCATGGCCATCAGCAAAAATTGCAGTAATGGGTGGAGAACAGGCAGCAAAAACCCTGATGCAGATACAAGTGGCCAGTTTAAAAGCTCAAGGAAAAACTGTAAGTGAAGAACAGGAAAAAGAAATCTTGGACAACATAAAAAGCAAATACGACCAGCAAATGACACCTCATTATGCTGCAGCCAGACTTTGGGTGGACGCCATCATTGACCCGGCAGATACTCGCCATCATATAGCTGAAGCCATTGCTGCTGCTAATAATAATGCACAGATTCCAGATTTAAAATTGGGTGTTTTTCAGGTGTAAATCAGTAGCATATTTCCGAAAAGTAAATGCTCCGCAAAGTGGTTTGCAATTTATTTTTCATGAATTTATTTTTTTAGGATTTTAAGCCACTTAAAAAATTATTTTTGCCACCCTCCGGAAAATTCAGCTATGGAATTTACATATTATGGTCATTCATGTTTTTTAATCAATACAGGCACACATCGCCTGCTGTTTGACCCGTTTATTACACATAATGAATTAGCAAAAAACATTGATACAACAAAAATTGAGGCAGATTATATCTTTATATCTCATGGACATATAGACCATATAGCAGATGCAGTAAAAATTGCCTTACAAACTAATGCATTAGTAATATGTAATTGGGAAATTTATGAATGGCTGGGGAAAAAAGGGCTTGCAAAAATCCATCCTATGAATACTGGTGGAAGTAAACAATTTGATTTTGGAACGGTTAAATGTGTTACCGCTCAGCACAGCAGCGGACTTCCAGACGGAAGTTATGGAGGCAATCCAATGGGCTTTATCATTCAAACTGACCACCAAAACTTTTATTATAGTGGAGATACAGCACTCACCTTAGATATGCAACTCATACCACTTTGGACCAAACTTTCTTATTGCATTTTACCTATCGGCAATAATTTTACAATGGATGTGGCTGATGCCATTAAGGCCGCAAATTTTGTGCAGTGCAAAAAAGTGATTGGGGTGCATTACAATACTTTTGGCTTTATAGTTATCGATACAGCACAAGCTCAACAGCAATTTACAGAAGCGGGTGCTGAATTATTTCTGCCGTCCATAGGACACACCATAACCATCTAATTCTTCTCATCATATATCAACTAATTGTACATCATAACATGACAAAAATAATCGGCATTACAAATCAGAAAGGGGGGGTGGGCAAAACCACATCTGCTATAAATCTTGCCGCAAGTTTAGCCGTATTAGAATATCGCACCCTTATCATAGATGCAGATCCTCAGGCCAATACTACTACTGGTGTAGGTTTCGATTTGCACAATGTAACCACCAGTTTATATGACTGTATGATACATCAGGCTCAAGCCAAAGATGTTATCCTCAAAACCAATATTCCCAATCTTGATTTAATACCCTCTCATATCGATTTAGTTGGTGCAGAAATTGAAATGATCAACTATCCCGAAAGAGAAAATGTATTAAAAAATTTAATTGATCCCATTCAGGATAAATACGATTTTATCATCATAGACTGTAGCCCATCCTTAGGTCTCATAACTGTAAATGCTTTAACAGCCAGCCATAGTGTAATCATACCCGTGCAGTGCGAATTTTTTGCATTGGAGGGTTTAGGAAAATTGCTCAATACAATAAAAATTGTACAAAGCAGATTAAATACCAGTTTACAAATTGAAGGAATATTGATGACCATGTATGACGGCAGACTTAGGCTGAGTAATCAGGTGGTTAATGAAGTGCGCAGGCATTTTGATGAAATGGTTTTTAATACCATTATACACCGAAACACCAGACTGAGTGAGGCCCCCAGTTTTGGTAAACCCGTTATACTTTATGATGCAGAAAGCAAGGGTGCAGCAAACTATCTCAATTTAGCCAAGGAAGTACTCCAAAAAAACAATCTTACAAAAATGTCAATGGAAGAAAAAATCATTGAATAATTGTAGCAATTAAATTTAATTTATCAGTCAAAAGAAATTTTAATGAGTACCCCAAAGCAGCATAAGGATGCATTAGGAAATGGCATACGCAGTTTACTTCAGCATATAGATGCAGATTTAAAAACTACATCAGGAAGGCTCAAACCCTCGGTTATTGAAAATGCAACAGGCATTATACGCATCAGCTTAGATCAAATTGAAACCAACCCAAAAAATCCACGTAAAGATTTTGATCAAGAAGCATTAAAGCAATTGGCTGATAGCATGAAGCGCTTTGATGTGGTACAGCCAGTTACGGTATCTCATTTAGAAAATGGACGATTCAGATTAATATCTGGTGAACGGAGATTTAGAGCTGCAAAAATTGCCGGGCTAAAAGATATACCTGCATACATCCGTCAGGCCAATGATAGAGAGCTATTGGAGCTTGCATTACTTGAAAACCTACAAAGAGAAGACCTCAATAGTATTGAAGTAGCACTCAGTTATAAACGTATGATGGATGAGCTCAACTATACACAGGAGCAGGTAGCTGAAAGAATGAGCAAGGAGAGAAGTACCGTTACAAATTATATAAGACTACTAAAACTTCCTCCGGATATACAAGTGGCTGTAAGAAATAGTGTAATTACAATGGGTCATGCACGTACCCTCATAACCATTGAAACCATCGAAACACAAATACTCATCTACAATGAAATAAAATCAAAAGGATTGAGTGTTAGACAAACAGAAGAACTGGTGCGCAAATACAATCGCAGCAGCGACAAATCTGTTAAATCTGCTAAGAAAGCATCTATGCCCGTTCATTTCAAAAAAATGGAAGATACATTAGCGTCTCATTTCGAAACAAAAGTGAAGCTAAAGCACAGCAATAAAGGCGAAGGAAGTATTACTATTGAATACTATTCGCTGGAAGAATTAAACAAAGTGCTGGAGCGTATGCAGGTATCCATCATATAATGTTATTAAAAATACGCATTTCCATATTATTTTTTTGTTGCGCTTTGCGCAATGATGCGCAAGTAGAAACCAATTCGGTCAGAGATACTACAATCACATCATCGATAATCATTGATAGCTCAACTACGCTGCTGTCCAATGATACCATAGCACCTTTGAAAACTGTAAAAGCTCCTCACGATGCACGTATTGCTACCAGGCGTAGTGCAATCATTCCCGGATGGGGCCAGGCGTATAACAAAGAATATTGGAAAATACCTGTAGTATATGCAGCATTGGGCATTACCGCAGGTACCTTCTTTTATAATAATACTTGGTACAAAAGATGCAAATTTGCTTATGAACTTGTTGTAGATGAAAATGTGGACAGATACAATGAAATTGATCCAAAACTTCAAGGTCTAACCAGCGATCCCAGTTCACTCGAATTCTATAGAAACTCTTTTAGAAAAGATAGAGATTATAGTGTGTTATACTTTTTGCTTGCATGGGGATTAAATGTAGTGGATGCCACAGTATTTGGAAACTTGAAAGACTTTGATGTGTCGGATGATTTATCTATGCAATTACAACCCATTTATAATCCAACAAATAGGCAAGCAGAATTTGGATTAGTATTGTCTCAAAAAAATAAAAAGGCAACTTTACTTCCCGTTCAGTAAAGAAAGATGTCATAAAGAGTTTGTTAGGAGGTAAAATGAGTTCCACAATAAAAAATTTGCACCACCGTTTTCTTATTTTTACAACATCTATGAATCAGATTAAATTTTATGTAAAAATCCTTCTGCTAAGCATTTTTGTGAATGGATGTAAAGAGGATGAAAGTTCAACGCCATTTATTACCGCATCTGATTATTATCCCACAGCTGTTGGAAAATCTTGGACATATAGAATGGATAGTACAGGTCCGTTTAATTTTGGTGCTGAGTTAATAACTTCTTCCTATCATATAAAAGACAGCATAGCTGCAGATACATTTAGAGACATCAACAATAGACTTGTATATACCGTATTGCGCTTTATTACGGACACACTAGAGTCAAACCCATGGCAGTATCAATTAAGTTATACAGTTACTCCTACATCTACAGGTTTGGAACTATTGGATGATAAAAATTTGCGATTTATCAAACTCATCACACCTGTTAGCGAAGGTAAAACATGGCAGGGAAATAGTTATATTGATACTTATAGTGCAGGCTCTCTTTTTCGCTATTTAGACAACTGGAATTATCAATATCAAAACATGGGCGGCACAGAAACTATTGCAGGAAAAACTTATGAAAATACAATAACCGTATTTCAAAGAGATGAAACATCTCCTGACCTTCCTTTTGATCCTGAATTTTATCAGCAGCGCAACTATTCCAAGGAAATTTATGCCAGAGATATTGGTCTTATTTATAAAGAATTTTTACATTGGACCTGGCAAACCACTCCGCCACCTTCCCGTTTTGAGGATGACAGCTATGGTATCACTTTGCAGCTATTAGAATATAAATAACGCCTACTCAGCGTATTTGCATTAAACATTATTTTAATTGTAGCACAGAGTTTTTACATTTGGCATCTAAATTTTATTGCCATGATTAAAAAAGTTTTGCTATCCTGTATTATTTTCATCACATTCTTACAAGAATCCCAAGCACAGTTTAGCCGTTGGATTGTTGTTTTTACAGACAAAAACAATTCACCATATAGCATTCGAAAACCAAACGAATATCTGAGCCATGCGGCTTTAGTAAGAAGATACAAGTATAAAATACCAATAGATGAAACTGATTTACCTGTTAATCCTGACTATATCAATCAAGTAGTAGCGCAAGGTGCAGTGGTATATATCAGTCAAAGCAAATGGCTCAATCAGGCATTGATAAGCTGTAATAGTGTAGCTACAATCAACAAAATAAAGGCACTGCCTTTTGTAAAGGGTGCAAGTGGTGTTCGCAGTCTTGTAGAGTTAATAGACAATCCTGTTGAAAAATTTAAAGAAACTTTATCATCCAAAAGCGAGGCAAAAATTGCATCAGCACCAGCTAAGGAAAATCGTTATAATTATGGCAATGCCTATGGGCAAGTGCATATACACAATGGAGAGTTTTTACATAATAAAGGATTTACGGGTAAGGGTATGAAGATTGCTATTTTAGATGGCGGTTTTTTTAAATATAAAAATATAAAAGCCTTTGATAGTGCACGTGCAGGCAATCGCTTTTTGGGTGAAAAAGATTTTGTAAGTTTTGATGGATCTGTAAATGAAGATGATTCCCATGGGGAATACTGCCTTAGTGTAATTGGAAGCAATGTGCCCGGTGTAATGGTGGGTACTGCTCCTGAAGCAAGTTTCTTTTTAATGCGTACAGAAGATGTAGCTACCGAAATGCCCATAGAAGAACACAACTGGGTGGCAGGTGCAGAATATGCTGATAGTGCGGGTGCGGATTTAATCACCAGTTCATTGGGTTATACTCGTTTCGATAATGCTACTTTAGATCATTCTTATAATGATTTTTATAAAAATACTACCATGTGTAGTTTGGGCGCTGCTTATGCAGCTCAAAAAGGAATGATTGTAACAAATAGTGCGGGTAATTCAGGTGGAGACAGCTGGAAGTATTTAGGTTTTCCATCTGATGCCGATAGTGTATGTGCGGTGGCAGCCACTGATGTAAATGGCAATATTGCTTACTTTAGTAGCTATGGATATCCCGGAAAAGTAAAGCCAAACATTGCATCCGTTGGTTCTAACACTGCAGTCTATACCAGCTTTGGGCCAAGCTATGCCAGTGGTACTTCTTTTTCAAATCCAAATATCAATGGATTAATTGCATGCTTATGGCAGGCATTTCCTGAGTTTAATAATGCAGAAATACTCAAAGCTGTATATGCCAGTAGCGACAGGGTACGCAATCCTGATAACAGATATGGTTATGGTATTCCAAATATGAAAAGGGCATATATCATTTTGCGCAATCAACGCAATCAAAACAAATATGAAAAAGACAAATGGATGCATGTAATACAGCAAAATGCATCTGCAATATCAGTTGAATTTGCTGCACAAATTGAAGGCATTGTTACTGTAAAACTTCTTGACCAAGTAGGAAAAGTTTTAGAAGTAAAAACTTTGACCGCAGAGGAGCAGGAGGAATATACTGTGCAATTTAAAAACAATACTCAGATAGGCAGTATCCAATATTCAGATGGTGTATCCGAGCAAATATTGCCTGTTAAATACAATAAAATGTTACAACATTATCCTGTTCATAATAATGTGAAAGAGGAGGTGCAATAGATTAAAATATTCATAAAAAAAGCCATCCAATAGATGGCTTTTTTTATGAATATGCAAAATCTGAGTTATAACTTATATTTGACATTCAATTTTCAATATTACTCATTAGACTTGATTGACATATCGATTATATCAACTAAATTGTAATCACCGTTTTAATCATCGGTTTATTATAGTTGAAGTGGTAGTCCATTCCCTAACTTCGCCCTTTAAAAAAATAATTATTGAAGCATTTAGCCTCCCTAAATAAATATTTCTGGAAATACCGCAGCCGATTTTTTGTTGGAATTTTTTTGGTATTGGCTAATAACTACTTTGCTGTATTGGCACCTGAAATTACAGGTTTTATTGTAGGAAGAGTACAACAACAATTACCAGGAGCGCAACCACTTAAAAGGAGAGAAAACTATCAAGCACCTGTACAATGGTTAATTGATTTATTCAAGGAAAGCAGTTTTGAGAACTTAGTCCTTATCTGTAGTCTCACCATTTTGGCATTGGCACTTATTAGGGGTGTACTCATGTTTTTTATGCGTCAAACTATTATTGTCATGAGCAGGCATATTGAGTTTGATTTAAAAAATGATATTTATAACCATTATCAAAAATTAGATACTACTTTTTATAAAACAAATAGTACTGGGGATTTGATGAATAGGATTGCAGAAGATGTAAGCCGAGTGCGCATGTATGTGGGGCCGGCCATCATGTACCTCACAAATTTAACAGCACTCATTGCTTTTTGTGTATTAAATATGTACAGTAAGAATAAGCATCTTACGATGATAGTAATTGCTCCATTGCCAATACTAGCTATTACCATTTATATAGTTAATACAACAATACATAAAAAGAGTGCAAAGGTGCAGGCACTGCTTTCAAAACTTACCTCATCTGCACAAGAGGCTTTTGCAGGCATTCGAGTAATCAAATCTTTTGTACAAGAAAAATCAAGTGTATTATTTTTTAAAAAAAACAGTGAAGATTATCGTCGAAATGCTTTGGGTTTAGCAAAAGTTGAAGCTATCTATTTTCCTAGTATGACCTTGATGATTGGTCTTAGCATTTTACTCACTGTTTATCTGGGAGGAAAAATGGCTATTGAACATCCAAACCGCACAGGCCTGATTGTAGAGTTTGTTATTTATATCAATATGCTCACTTTTCCTGTAAGTGCAATAGGATGGGTGGCAAGCATGATACAAAGGGCTGCTGCTTCTCAGAAAAGAATCAATGAATTTTTACTACGTGAACCAGCCATTAAAAATAATGCTGATCCAATAGACATATATAGCCTTCCTTGCAAAAATATAGAATTTAAGCAGGTGAGTTTTGTATATCCACATACAGGCATTCGGGCCATAAATGAGTTCTCATTATCGATAAAATCAGGTGAGAAAGTAATGATACTTGGTGCTACAGGTAGTGGTAAATCAACCATTGCACAGCTGCTGCTTCGTTATTATGATATTACAAAAGGGAGCTTGCTTATTGGTGGTATTCCTATACAAAATATTTCTTTAGATAGCCTCCGAAATTCAATCAGCTATGTGCCACAGGATGTATTCCTTTTTAGCGATTCAGTAAACAATAATATTTGTTTTGGAGCAACAGGTCGAGCAGAAAGAAAGCATGTGGAACAGACAGCTGCACTTGCAGCTATTCATCAAGAAATATTAAGTTTAGAACAGGGCTATGATACTACAATAGGAGAGAGAGGTGTTACATTGAGCGGTGGACAAAAACAACGTATATCAATTGCCCGTGCCCTTATGAAAAAAGCGGACATCATAATATTGGACGATTGCCTAAGTGCAGTAGATACAAAAACAGAATATCAGATTGCAAAAAATTTTGACACCGTATTTTCCCAGCATACTGTATTCCTTATTACACATCGTATAATCAGCAGTATGAAATTTGATCAAATAATTGTGTTAGAAAACGGGCATATAGTTGAAGCAGGAAATCATATGGAGCTGATGAATCTGCATGGAGCTTATTATAAGCTCTATTGTTATCAAATGGCTCAGGAATCAAAACAAGCATTATAATATATCAGGACATGCTTAAGCGATGCTGTTGGAATATGGTATAGTGATTACAATGGCGCTATTGACATTATCAAAATGCCAAAGCCTGTGTTAAATCTGCAATTAAATCTTCAATATTTTCTAGGCCAATACTTAATCTTATCAGGTTATCCGGAGTAGTTGAAAGTGGGCCTTCAACAGATTGGCGATGCTCAGCTAAACTCTCTGTACCACCTAAACTTGTAGCGTTGGAAAATAACTTTAGTTTTTTCAGCATTTCTATTGCATTGATTTTTCCACCCTTTATAAGAATAGAAATCATTGCCCCAAAATCATTCATTTGTTGAGCTGCAATATCATGTCCTTGATGGGATGTAAGCCCGGGATATAAAACCTGTTCTACACTTTGATGCTTTTCAAGAAATAATGCAATCTGATGGGCATTCTCCACCTGCATTTTCATTCTCGGTACAAAGCTGCGAATGCCACGCATTAACAGCCAGCAATCAAATGGAGCAGATACGGCTCCAAGTATTTTTTGAATATGTACAATCTTTTGCCACCATTCATTTATCTCTGCCGTTATGAGTGCACCACTAGTAAGGTCGCTATGGCCTCCTAAGTATTTTGTAGTGCTATGCATCACTAAATCTGCACCAAGTAAGATGGGTTGTTGTAAAAATGGTGATGCAAAAGTATTATCAATAGCTAACTTTATTTGTAATGGTTTACAGATATTCGAAATTGCTTTAATGTCAATAATTTTCAAATCGGGATTTGTGGGTGTTTCTGTCCATACAAGTTTTGTATTTGGCTGAATGGCTTTCTCAAGATTTTCCAAAACTGTAAGATCTATAAAACTAACTTCTAAACCCCAGGGAATAAAAACATCCATCAACATCGTACGCACACCCGCATAAATCCGATTATTAACAATGATATGGTCTCCTGGATTCATGCTTTGGAATGTGGCCTGTGCCGCTGCACTGCCACTGCTGAATGCTGCAGCCGCCACGCCACACTCCATTTCGGCCAGTACTTTTTCCAACATATTACGAGTTGGATTTCCTTCTCTACTGTAGGTATTACCAAAAGGCGCTTGGCCGGTAGGGGTATAACGAAATGTTGTTGAAAAATATAAAGGTGCCGTTACTGCTCCAGATTCTTCAATTATTTCTGTGCCTGCATGTGCACAAACAGTGTTTAAATTTCTATGCATATATTTGAATAGGTTGTAAATGTATTACTTCAAATGTTCATTGCATTCATTTGATTTTTATAAAGTATTTTATTTAGATATATGTTGAAACTATATTACCACCTCGTGGGATGAGAACATGATCGTGGCAATATTTTATGATAGATAAATCATGGAATTGTTGTATAAAACATACTCATTTCCCGAAGGGGAAAAATAATTCAATATAAAATTCATAGCATAAAAAATGCCAAGAGACATTATAATCAATGAATCTATTGGCAACAATATATCATCAGAATTTATAGCCTAATGAAATACCTGCGTAGTAAGGTATAAATGTGCCAGATCCAAAAAGCGGACAAATACCTGCCCTAAAACAAATGCCATCATCTATGGGCTGTAGTCTATAGCCTAACCATAAATAACCAAAGCTGCTATTGGGTGTGACTTCACTTTCATTGCCGTCTTCAATACCTAGCGATACTTTTAAAAAAGAAATTCCTGCTCCAAGCTCAAGACAATTTTTCTGATCATTTGAAAGCAGATAGTTTATGCCCACTGGTATGAGCAGTAAGCCTGTGTTGTTAATACTAAAGCCACCCAATCCTATACGTGCACCAAAACCTGTATTGGTTCCATTAAATCTGGTGTCAACATTTAATGATGCTAAACCCGGACCTCCAATTTCTCCATAAACAACTTTTGCGGATTGAGCTTTTAAATCAAAAAAAAAGGATAAAAAAATAATTATAGTGAAAATTCTTTTCATGAATAACGGTTGATTTTTGTGAAAAATTTGTTTCGAAAATACATTAAAATAAAACCATAAGCGCAATGCAGGAATGTTTATATTTACTTAATGATTACTACTCACTTTTATCTTAGTTTGGAATAAGTATTATGTTATGGTTGTAATACGATTGGATCATTCTCTATTTCCTATAGTGTGGAGAAATACAGGCAAGGTTCTAATGCAGCAGGATATAGAATTCAAATGTATTATTCTACTGATGGCAATACCTGGACTACTGCCGGTAATGATTTTTTAACAAGCTTTGCTGCTGATGCTAGTAATAATGGCTATGCAAGTGCTCCGGGTGCTACAGTTGCTGTAGCCAAAACTCTTAGTGTGAGTGTACCAGTATCTGGTAATTTATATCTTGCATGGAATTATTCGGTTAGTTCTGGCACCACAAATTCAAATGCACAAGCATTAGGTATTGATGATGTTTCTATTACTGCAAATGCTGCTTGCACCCCCCAAACATTAACCGCTACTACCACTGATTTATCTTGCAATGGAGTGTCAAATGGCTCGATAGATTTATCAGCAACTGGAGGTTCATTACCCGTTGTAAGCTATGCCTGGACAGGGCCTAATGGATTTACAGCTACTACAGAAGACATTAGTGGCCTTCCAGCAGGTATGTACACAGTAGTGGTAACTGCCACCGGTGGTTGCACAATTACAGATAGTTACACACTTTTAGAGCCAGCTGCTTTAGTGGCTACAGCTACACTAGATGCACCTATTGAATGTGTTGGCGGTAATACCAGTATTTCTGTAGCAGGAAGTGGGGGAGTGGCCCCTTACGATGGCATAGGAAGTTTTTCAGTATCCACAGGTACTTATGATTTCACTATTACAGATATGAACGGATGTGCAGCACTATCTAATAGCGTAGTAGTTGCAGCAGGCACAGGTGTAGCTCCTGCGCAACCGGCCACACCCACTTTTAGTCCTTCGCAAAGGAATCTTTGTACTGAATCTTCCATAACACTATCAGTGCCAAATGATCCTACTGCTTCTTTTTATACTTGGTCTGTACCTTCCGGATTTAGTGGAAGTAGTAGTACCAATACAATTGGAATAACACCAGATGGTAGCAGCTTTGGAAAAGTTACATTTCTCGTTACGGCTACAAACGCATGTGGCACAAGCTCTTCAAGGAATGTAAATATTTATGGTCAACCTTCAAAACCAATTATTTCAGGACCATCCTGTGTGTCATCTGTACCGAGTTTAGGTCTTTCTTATAGTGTTTCCAATCCGGAGGTTGGTGTAAATTATACTTGGTCAGCTTCCAACAATGTGATTATTCAATCCG
Source organism: uncultured Parafilimonas sp. (assembly GCA_937892395.1). Taxonomy (GTDB): domain Bacteria; phylum Bacteroidota; class Bacteroidia; order Chitinophagales; family Chitinophagaceae; genus CALAGJ01. The sequence goes on along the minus strand of CALAGJ010000029.1, from coordinate 4,621 downwards.
GTCAAGGCACTTCATCCATTACAGTTGATTGGAATAGAACTACTGATGGTTCAATACGTGTGGTAGCTGATAATGCTTGTGGAACCTCACCAAATGCAAAGTTGAATGTTACGATTTGTAGTGCTTCCAGCAGTGTGATTGCTTCTGCTAAAAGAGCAAGTATATATCCTAATCCCTCTTATGGCAATACATCCCTCATCTTGAATGCATCAGCTGTATCTAAGTACACCATTGTTATCTCTGATTTAGGTGGTAGATCTTTGCTTCGCAATGAATTGATAACGTCAATTGGAGAGAATAGAATTACCTTGAATACATCAAATTTGAAAAAAGGAATGTATTTGGTTTCCGTTAGTAATGGTAAAACTACAGAACAACTGAAATTGATTAAAGAATAAAATTTTAGTAAGTATTTAAAAAACCACCTTCATTGGTGGTTTTTTTTGCTGTATAGCAATGCGAAGCAGTTTTCTTATGAATTGCAATACTGTATTTTTCCTTAAATAAAGTGTTATATCGAGGCGAGAAGTGCCTCTTTGAGTGCTATAATTCCCTGCGAAGCGGGCTGTTCAATGCTAATAAAACTCTTGGTAAAAAGATGTTCAGGAATAGATGTATCAATTACAAATTTTCTGGAGTATGGAGGTATATATTGTACTAAACCTGCTGCGGGATATACAACAAGAGATGTTCCGATAACCACAAAAATATCAGCAGTAGTGGCTATTTGGATAGCCTTTTCAATTAAAGGCACAGGCTCTTCAAACCATACAATATATGGTCTCAATTGATGCCCATCTTCTGCCAGATCCCCAATCGAAATGTCATTTTTGATTTCATAAATTAAATGCTCATTTAATTCACTTCTCATTTTAAATATTTCACCGTGTAAATGCAATACATTTTTACTTCCTGCACGCTCATGCAAATCGTCAATGTTTTGTGTAATGATTGTTACATCGAACCACTCCTCTAATTCCTTTATTCCAATATGTGCTGAATTTGGTTGGGCACATCGTACTTCATTTCTCCTATAATTATAAAACTCCAAAACAAGCTGAGGATTTTTTTTCCATGCACGGGGTGTGGCCACATCTTCTATGTTGTGTCCTGCCCATAACCCATTGCTGTCTCTAAAAGTTTTTAGGCCACTTTCTGCACTTACTCCTGCACCAGATAGTACTACCAGTTTCTGTTTGTCCATATATTATTTATCCAAATGCTAATGGCTAATGTAGCATTAATTTATGGTCAAGCAATAAAAAAAATTGTTTGATAAATATCAAAGTATTTACGTAAGAGTAAATAAGGATTAGATGTTTTTTATTTTAAGTAGCCCAATATTTTAAGCATACTTACAGCAGATTGTTCCTTGGCATATACCCAATCAATCAATTTACCAGTCTTATCTCTTTCAATAATTATATGCTTAGGTGATGGTATTAAACAGTGTTTAATTCCTCCGTATCCACTTATTTGATCTTGATAGGCACCAGTATGAAAAAATCCAACATACAGTGGTTCTTTGTTGTTGGGGTCATCTGGTTTTGCGGTATTTTTTATTTTGGGTAAAAATACTTCATTGATATGCTCTTCACTGTCATAATAATCATGACTGTCGCAGGTTATGCCACCTAACACCACTCGGTGATATTCATTGTCCCATTTATTGATGGGCAGCATTAAAAAGCGTTCGCCAATGCCCCATGTATCGGGCAAAGTAGTAATAAATGAAGAATCAATCATATACCAACATTCACGGTCATTTTGATTTTTTTCGCCAATTACACTGTATATGTGTGCCATGCTTTCGCCTACAGTGTAACTACCAAATTCGGTAAAGATGTTTGGCATAGGTACCCTAGCTTTCTTACAGGCCTTTTTTATATTACCAACAATTTCATTAATCATAAACTGGTAATTATAATCAAACCCTAAGGAATGCTTGATAGGAAAACCACCTCCAATATTGATACTATCTAATTCGGGACAAATCTTTCTAAGCTGGCAATACAGATTGATAATTTTATTGAGCTCACTCCAGTAATAAATATCATCCTTTATGCCTTTATTCAAAAAGATGTGAAGCATTTTTAATTGAAACTTTTCTTCATTGCCTTCTATTTCATCCACATAAAATTCCAAAATATCTTTTGCACGAATGCCAAGTCTGGAAGTATAAAAAGGGAAAGTGGGCTCTTCTTCGGCAGCCACTCTTATGCCAAGTTTGAATGGTTGTTTTACGCTTCGCTTATAGGCGAGTAACTCTTCTTTGTTATCCAAAATCGGAATAACATTTTTAAAACCCGTATTTATGAGTCTGGCAATTCTTGATGTATATCCTCTTTGCTTATATCCATTACAAATGATAAATGTTTCCTTGTTGATTTTTCTTCTTTTGAATAGTTGATTGACGATTTCTATGTCATAAGCAAAGGAGGTTTCTATATGAATGTCATGCTTTAGTGCTTCTTCTACAACAAATGAAAAGTGCGAGCTTTTTGTACAGTAACAATAATTGTAATTTCCTTCATATTTATGTTTCTTTATGGCATTGGCAAACATTTGTTTGGCTTTATTAATCTGCATACCTATTTTAGGTAAATAGGAAAGCTTGAGTGGGGTACCATATTTATCAATTAATTTTTTTATATCTACATCATTGTAGGTCAAATAAGCATCATCATTTAAATTAAAATCTTCCTGAGGAAAATGGAATGTTTGTTTTACTAACGATGTATAGGTATTTGTCATGTACCAAATTGATTTGTATTGATTAAAATGCCAACAAAAATATATCTTTGAAATATCTGCTTTCAAAATATTTTAATACTCATTATTTAGCGTTTAAGAATAGCCTAGTAATGAAATGATAGAAGATTGATGCCTATGATATATTTACTTGTAAACTATGAATTATTTTTTACCTTTTTTCAAAAAAAAAATGGATGCGCAGGGCATCCATTCTACAAGATTTGTTTAGATAATTAAAACCTTCCGGTGCCAATACCGTAATAAGCTAATCCCATATTTTCGATATCATTTGCATGATACACATTTCTTCCATCAAAGATTACCCTTCCAGTCATACGTTGCTTTACCTCATCCCAATCTGGCAAGCGAAACTCAGCCCATTCTGTAATCAATACAAGCGCATCTGCGCCGTCTAATACTTGCATGGCATCATCTTGAAAATCTACATCACTACCTTTAAGCATATGCCTTGCTTCTTTAATGGATATAGGATCATAAGCACTTACTTCAGCACCAGCTGCCAGCAATGCCTCAATGATAACGAGGCTGGGAGCTTCCCGCATATCATCTGTATTGGGTTTGAAAGACAGACCCCATAATGCAAACTTTTTTCCTTTGATATCGCCATTGAAATAATTATTGATTTTGCTCAATATTACTTTTTTCTGGTCTTCATTTACATCTTCCACGCTTTGTAAGATTCGTAAGTCATGACCATATTCTTTAGCCGTTCTAATCAGTGCTTTTACATCTTTTGGAAAGCAGCTACCACCATATCCAATACCTGAATAAATGAACCGCTTACCTATTCGAGTATCACTACCTATACCTTGACGCACATGATTTACATCTGCACCAACTTTTTCGCATAGATTAGCAATATCATTCATAAACGAAATCTTCGTAGCCAACATTGCATTTGCTGCGTATTTAGTCATTTCTGCAGATGGCACATCCATAAACATGATGGGGTGCCCGTTGATAACAAATGGCTCGTACAAATGATGTAGAATATTTTTTGCTTTTTCACTCTCTACTCCAATTACAATCCTATCTGGCTTAAGAAAATCATCTACTGCTGCGCCTTCTTTTAAAAATTCAGGATTACTTGCTACATCAAACGGTATATCCGCATTACGCTTTTTTAATGCCCCTGTTATCGCCGCTTTTACCTTTCCTGCTGTACCTACGGGAACTGTACTTTTTGTAACAACTATAAGGTATCCATTCATATATCTACCAATAGCATCAGCCACTTGTATTACATATTGTAAATCGGCACTGCCATCTTCTCCGGGAGGTGTACCTACTGCTATAAAAGCCACTTGAGCTCCTACAATGGCTTCCTGAAGGTTTGTACTAAAATGTAGCCTTCCTTTTTTATAGTTACGCTCCACAATATCCTCCAAGCCCGGCTCATATATTGGCAGAATACCACTTTGTAAATTGCGAATTTTTTGTTCATTCACATCTACACAAACCACATCTGTACCCACTTCGGCAAGACATGCACCTGTTACTAAACCTACATACCCAGTACCAACAACAACAATTTTCATTTAAAAGCTTTAATTTTTAAAATGTTTCTATCAAAAAAAATATTTATGCAGAAAAATTTTGTTTTGAAAGGCCGCAAAAATATAGTCTTGAAGTATTAGTTGCAAATGAACCATATTTTAATCAGTTGAATATTCATTGAAAGACGAGAAAAATCTCATTGTGAAGTAAATTCAGCTTTAATTTGCAGACATAAAAAATACAATGACAAAGCCAAAATTTAAAGAGGCACTTAGTTTTTGGACTAAATTAGGGTTTAGAAGTACTGATTTAATCACCCCAAAATAAATACTATTATCATTAGCAAAAT
>CALAGJ010000028.1 GCA_937892395.1 uncultured Parafilimonas sp. | reverse complement strand
CTATTTTAATTATGTTACCCGGTGTTGCTGAACAACGTATAGCCAAAAGCCCCCAGTTCGTTTAATTTTATATGTCTTTATGGATGTTTTGCGGGAGCTTTCGGTTATACGTTTATATGTTAGCGGTTCGTTGTTTTCTTTTCATCTGTTCTGTCAATGTCATTGTTCTCACTTTTATTGATTATTTGCCTGTCCGTTAATAAGACCTTTGTTATTTTCGTTTGGCTCAATTAAGTCCCACATATTTCCGTATAAATCTTCAAATACAGCAACAGTTCCGTATTCAAAGTCTTGAGGTGGTCTTACAAATTTTATTTCTCTACTTTTCAGTTTTTCGTAATCTCGCCAAAAGTTGTCGGTGAAAAGAAATAAGAAAACTCTTCCTCCTGTTTGATTACCAACAAATGTTGTTTGTCGTTCATTCGCAGCTTTCGCTAATAACAAACAACATTCTTTCGCTCCTTTGGGTGCTACCATTACCCATCTCTTTTCATCATTCAGTTTCGTGTCTTCTAATAACTGAAAGTCAAGTTTTTTGGTATAGAACTCAATAGCGTCATCATAGTTGTCAACTACTAAAGCAATATGTGCTATTCTTTGATACACTCTTCTTCGGTTTTCTTATTATTTAGTAATTATTGTCCACTGATTTTTGGCTTCAGTAGTTTGGGCTTTCAAGTTCGTTTTTGTCGTCTGTTTGATATTTGTAGTGTGTCGCTTTACAATGACCGCTAAGTTGTAAATATACGCAGGTTTACAAATGAATGATGTTTTTTAAAAAAATTCCAATTATCCTTGTTATCAATTAATTAACTTGTTTTTTTATTGTGTAAATTAAATAGTTAAGTTGTGCATTATGGCAAGCATAAATTCTTATAAATCGCTTAAAGATATCAGTAAATATAATTTTAGTCTTGGCAGTCACAATCAGTCAGAGGTGATTTGGATTATATTTTCTAAAGATGATATTTTAATTGCTTAAATCAAAAAATTGAATTCCTGAATAATCCCGTGGCGCCACTAAACAATTCGGGGTGTCCCTAAACCTTTCAGGAACGGCTTCAAAACGATATTCGAATTTGTTAGTGTGCGTAATCATTCCCCGTAGGGGTTATTGTCTGTACTATGTTTTATAGGATTAAATGATTGCCATGATTTTTTTACATCGCTTCACTCGCAATCATGGACATTGCATCATCATTGCCCGAAGGGCGAAACAAATAAATCTCAAACCTCAAACCTCAAACGACAGCTCAACTGCAATGGGCCCTGCGTAATCATCCCCCAATTGGGGGGCTTATAATCAATATCTGCAGGAAGCAAAAAATATGGTTATCAGTTTTCCTAAAAAGACCGGATGGTAAAGACAATTCGAATATTGTATATGAATGAGTACTGAATGAATTGGGTGGCATATTGATCATCATTTGCAGGATACGTATTGAAATCTGTGGCACGAATGATTTATTCATGCAGTGGCATGAGATATATTTGCAAACTATCTTATTGTATCCATTGCTAAGGGCAATGTATAGATAGTTTAAGGTAAATTTTACTTGGTTTATATGATGGACAGGGCACCGGCGCACAAAGATTATTATAGTATTTTGCAAGTACATCCAAAAGCGAGCATGCTACAGATTAAGAAAGCATACCGCATATTGGCATTCAAGTTTCACCCGGATAGTAATAGTGGTGGGGATGCATTGAGTACTGCTATATTTAGGGATGTGAATGAAGCCTATAAGATACTCAGCAATACAGTACTTCGCAGAGCCTATGATACAGAAAATTATTATACCTCAGCGCCTACTTTTTATCATAATGTGGATGAATGGATTGGTAGAATTGAGGCACTCAAAAATTATGTAAAAACTACAGATCCTTTTCGTATAAATAGAGATGGATTGTGTTTTTGTGTGGAAGTTTTATTGGAGCCTAATTATTTGCTATGGTTTGGCAATGATGTGGGCATTGGGTTTACAAAAATACTGGATGATATACTCTTTATCATTCAACCGCTTACTTATGAGCAGGCTAAAAAAATTATTCATACCATCAGTCCACTGTATGAGCAGGCAACTGCTCAGCAAACTATACAATCATTTATCAACAAAAAAAGAAGGCAGGAGCGCTGGCATAATAGTAGTGCATATATAGCTATTGGTACGGCCATCTTACTTTGTTTGCTCATTTTTTTATTTGCACACTAATGTATGTAGTACTTACCATATCCAGATATAAAGCGGCATTGGCCTGGGGGGGCTTTTTATCTATGGCGTTATTCCATCTAAGCTTTTCATTGCGCAGCAAAAAAAAATTCTACAAACTGATGGGCACAGGGCAAAATGGTAGTTTTGATATCATACCCGATTTAAAACAATGGGCTTTAATGACAACTATAACCAAGGCTGAAATGGCATCATTGGATGATGGATTGAATCTGGAAATGATCTATGGAAAATTTGTAGCCGGCTGGATGCGGTTTTGGCATTGCGAAGTTTATCAAATTATACTGGAACCTAGAGAAGGACATGGCACATGGGATGGACATGCTGTATTTGGAAAGTTGAATGATCGGCGCATGGCCGCAGGTGTTCCTATAGCCGTACTTACCAGGGCTACAATAAGGCTCAATAGATTAAAACATTTTTGGCGGCATGTGGCACCTGTATCAGAAAAAATGAATACAGCAGATGGATTTATTTTTTCAATTGGCATAGGTGAACTACCCTGGATAAAGCAAGCCACCTTTAGTGTATGGCAGCATAAGGAAGCCATGCAGCAGTTTGCCTACAAGCTAAAAGAGCATAAAGAAGTTATTGAAAAAACCCGCTCTGAAAAATGGTATAGCGAAGATATGTTTGTAAGATTTGTCATAGTTTCAACCAGCGGCACTTTAAAGGGATGCAATCCATTGAGCTCAATCCTTTAGATTTGCTGTTTTCTGCCACCTTGTTTGCCAAACAAATATCTCCAGTGCAGAGATGATGGTGGTTTAATTACAGATTATGAAGAATATAAAACTGATTGAAGTGCCTTCTGAAATTGGTGCGGGCACCCGTGGTGCAAGTATGGGAGTGGATGCAATAAAAATTGCAGCCCTCGATTATATGAGTAATTTTTTTGTACATTTTCCCTCTGAAAAAATACCATCAGAAAACAAGCTCTTATATGAACCCATCGAAACACCTTATGCCAAACGCATAAAAGGTGTAATGGCTATGTATGACAAGATTGCAAAGTCTGTATCGGAGAGTATGAAGAATAATTTTTTTCCCATACTCATTAGTGGAGATCATAGTAATGCAGGAGCCACCATTGCTGGTATTAAAATAGCAAAACCAAAAAGCAAACTGGGTGTAGTATGGATAGATGCCCACGCAGATTTGCATACGCCATATACTACCCCTTCGGGGAATATTCATGGTATGCCATTGGCTACTGCCATCAATGAAGATAATATGGATTGTGCCGTTCACGAATTGGATGCTGAAACCACAAAGTCTTGGAATTATCAGATCGGAAGAGCGTCGTGTAGGGAAAGAGTGTCTTCGCCTGTGTAGATCT
>CALAGJ010000027.1 GCA_937892395.1 uncultured Parafilimonas sp. | reverse complement strand
ATTGGCAATTTTGGATGGTGGTCGTATTTCTATTGCATCACTTTCTTTGGGTATTGCAAAAGGAGCTTATGAGGCAGCTTTACAATATTCAAAAGAGCGGGAACAATTTGGTCAATCTATTTCAAACTTTCAGGGTATCAGTTTCAAACTTGCCGATATGGCTACAGAAATAGCTGCTGCCGAATTACTGATTTGGAATGCATGCGATAAAAAGGGCCGTGGCGAAAAAATTACCAGAGAAGGAGCCATGGCAAAATACTATGCCAGCGAAGTAGCAGTAAGGGTTGCAAATGATGCAGTTCAAATATTTGGTGGCTATGGATATACCAAAGATTTTCCTGTAGAAAAGCATTATAGGGATGCTAAACTTTGTACTATTGGTGAGGGCACTTCTGAAATACAGAAATTAGTTATAGCAAGAGAAGTGTTACAATAATTTGTACATTTCTGCCTCCCTGTTTATCATTCTGCGATAGCAGTGAAAATTTTATTGTAGCAATCTAATTACTTTTTCAATCCTGCTTTTGGTTTCGGCTATACCCAGTAATGCGGCTATATCAAAAACCCCGGGACCAAATTTATCTCCAACTAACATGATACGCAGTGGTTGCATCAATTCCCCTGCCTTTATTTGATGCGCTTCCGCTATGGTTTTAAGCGAAAGTTCTAAGTCTGCTGCCAACATATTGCCATGAATGGCCATACACCAATCATTAAAACATTTCACTTTATCATTACTCCATTTTGCTTTAATGTCGTCAATTTTTGGTGCAGTTGGTGCCGTAAAGAAGAATCCTGCTTGTGTTATAAAATCGGGAAGCAATGTGCATCTTTCTTTTACTAATTGAATAGCTTCTTCAAAATTATCTTCATTTTTTATATCGATACCAGCATCCACAAAATAAGGCTTTACTGCATGGGCCAAATCTTTGGCTGGCAATAGTTTAATCCATTCCTGATTGAACCATTTTGCTTTTTCAATATCAAATTTTGCCCCATGCTTGTGCATGCGCTCTAGAGAAAAAACAGATTCCAAAGCTTCTAAACTATATATCTCTTTATCTGTGCCTTCATTCCACCCTAATAAAGCCAGCATATTGATAAATGCCTGCGGCAAATAACCACGTTCTTTAAATCCTGCTGTAAACTCTTGTGTGCGAGGGTCCGTCCAGTTCATAGCAAATACCGGAAAACCTAACCGCTCACCATCCCGCTTACTGAGCTTGCCATTGCCATCTGGTTTCAAAATCAAAGGTAAGTGTGCCCATTGTGGCATAGCCGCTTCACCAAAAAGATAACGCCACAATAAGATATGAACAGGTGCACTTGGTAGCCACTCCTCGCCCCTAAATGCATGTGTTATTTGCATGAGAAAATCATCCACTACTACGGCTAAATGGTAAGTGGGCATTCCATCGGCCTTTAATAAAACCTTATCATCCGTAAGGTTGGCAGCAAAGGATACTTCACCCCTAATGGCATCTGTAAAACTGATGGTTTCATTTTCGGGCATCTTAATTCTTATTACCACTGGGGTATTGGTATTTAACAATGTTTGTACCTCTGTAGGACTCAGTGCAAGTGCATTGCGCAGCTGCGCTCTATTGCCAATGCCATACCTAAAATTGGGATCTTTTTTGCGAGCCTCAGAAAGCTCATCCGCAGTGTCAAAAGCATAGTAAGCCTGCCCATTGGCTATCAATTGCTCTGCATATTTTCTGTAAATCTCTTTTCTTTCACTTTGCCTGTAAGGCGCATAATTACCGGGTTTTTCAGGGCTTTCATCGGGCAGAATGCCGCACCAGTTTAAGCATTGCATGATGTATGCTTCGGCACCATCCACATACCTGGTTTGATCTGTATCTTCCACCCGAAGTATGAAATCACCATTATTTTTTTTAGCAAATAAATAATTGAATAATGCAGTGCGCATACCGCCCAAATGCAGGCCTCCGGTGGGAGAGGGAGCAAATCTTACCCTCACTTTTTTTGATAACATGGCGCAAATGTATAACAATGCATGATGAGCCTTGAGCCGAAACATTATTTTTGTGCTCTTGCAAAAACAGTACGATTATATCATTGCCGGTTCGGGTGCAGCAGGTCTTAGTCTGCTTATTCACATCATGGCGCATCCTTTCTTTACTAACAAGAGAATTGCAGTAATAGATCAATCAGAAAAAAAAAACAATGACCGCACTTGGTGTTTTTGGGAAAAAGACAAGGGCCTTTTTGATGATATCGTACACCATAGATGGAACTACTTATTATTTGAATCCAACTATTGGAGTGGCACGCTCCAGATAGCACCTTATGAGTATAAGATGATAAAGAGCACAGATTTTTATGCTTATGTGTTGGACGCTGCCAAGCACAATAATCATATAGATTTTATAACTGCAACTATATCAAAAATAGATACTGATGTCCGATATGCTTATGTAACATGCAATGGTGAAACCATACAAGCAGACTATGTATTTAGTAGCTTGATGGATTTGTCAGTTCATGAAATGAAAGCATTGCCGGAAAATAAAAAATACCATTGGTTACTTCAACATTTCAAAGGCTGGATGATTGAAACACCTACAGATATTTTTGATATTTCTACTGCCAACTTTATGGACTTTAGAGTGAGTCAACAATATGGTACAACATTTATGTATTTGCTGCCACTTACTCCAAATAAAGCTTTAGTTGAATACACACTCTTTACAGAAAATACACTTCCCAATGAAGTGTATGAAAATGAACTTACAAATTATTTAAAGCAATTTGTAGGGCTTGCGCAATGGAAAATATTGGAAGAAGAAAATGGCATTATTCCTATGACAAATTTTCCCTTTCCGGTGAGCAAAGGGCGAATAATTTATATAGGTACTGCAGGTGGACAAACAAAGCCAAGCACTGGTTATACATTTCAATTTATTCAAAAACATAGTGCGGCGATCATTGATAGACTTGTACAAGGTAAAAAGATCGGAAGAGCGTCGTGTAGGGAAAGAGTGTCTTCGCCTGTG
>CALAGJ010000026.1 GCA_937892395.1 uncultured Parafilimonas sp. | reverse complement strand
GGTCATCAAAATTATATGCTCAATAAATCAAGCTAATGCCAATTTTTAGCGGGCTTTTTCCAAAGCGCAGGCACAAATAAAAGATTGTAAAAAAACATCCAAACATCGAAAATAAAAATTAGGGGTATCAAATCTTTTTCGTTTAGCTTTTGCATAGCTTTTCCAATAATAATGTACTGAACGATTGCCCTCAACAGAAAACAGCTTAAAGCAATTCTCCAATCGTAAAAAAATGCTGTTGCTATCAATACTGGTAAAAAAGAGGTTTGAAGAGTAGCGTATAATCCAAGTAAAAATTTATGTTTGGGTTTGTAATATCTTGCGGTTGTATAATGTCTTTGCTTTTGCTTCATCCATGCACTCCAGCTTTGAGGTGCGGTGCTGACAGTAAAAGCTTCAGGATGAATTGCAATGGCTGTATTATTTGATGTGGCCACCATATTGATAAATAAATCATCGTCTCCACTGGGTATATGATTGATAGCTGAGAATCCCTTGTTGCGGTTAAATACTTCTCGTAGGTAACTCAGATTTCTACCCACTCCCATATATGGCATGCCCGACAGTGCGTAAGAGAAATATTGCATGGCCGTGTGAAAGGTTTCAAACCGAATAACTTTATTTAAGAAACCACTTGCCTTTTTATATGCTCCATAGCCCAGTACAATTTCAACACCATCTTTGTAAGCATTTTGTATATGCTTAATCCAATGCTCAGAAGCCGGTACACAGTCTGCATCTGTCATTAATAATGTTTCATACTTTGCAGCTTTAATACCCATACTCAAAGGGAATTTTTTCCCAGGTATATGCATGGCTTCCTGCATTAAAGTAACAATATTGAGGTGCCTGAATTGTTTTTGAAATTCCTCAAGCAAATATTTGCTTTCATCTGTACTGTTATCGTTTACAACAATTACTTCATGTGTAGTTCTATAATCTTGACAAAGTGCACCAGGTAAGTTTATCGAAAGATTTTGTGCTTCATCTTTTGCACATATTATTACTGACACCGGATATTCTTGGCTGTTTGTTTTTTCACTCTCTTTATAAAATGCTAATTTTTTGAAAATAAACAGGTAGTAATATAGTTGAATAATTGTAATTACAATCAAGGCAATAGGTAGAATAATCAAAAGTTGCAACATGGTACAAAAATAGAAATGCAATTTGCATATCATACAAACATTGCTATGCATGTGGATAAGTGCTTATACATTTGCCCGATGGCCGATTTGAAATTCAATCTTATTCATACTGATGCACAATCAGCAGCAAGGGCTGGAATGATGGAAACCGATCACGGTTCTATACCAACGCCTATATTCATGCCCGTGGGTACAGTGGGGTCTGTAAAAGCGGTAACCCAGCAGCAGCTACTAACCGAAGTAAATGCAAAAATAATTTTAGGCAACACATATCACCTGTATCTAAGGCCAGGAACCGATGTTTTAAATACTGTAGGGGGCCTACATCTGTTTATGGGTTGGAAGGGACCCATACTTACAGACAGTGGGGGTTATCAAGTTTTTTCACTGGCATCAAGTAGAAAAATCACAGAAGAGGGGGTACTTTTTCAAAGCCATATAGATGGAAGCAGACATTTATTTTCTCCGGAAAAAGTCATGGATATTCAACGGCATATAGGTGCTGATATTATTATGGCATTTGACGAATGCCCTCCCGGGCAAAGTGAATATGCTTATGCAAAAAAAAGCATGGAACTCACACATAGATGGTTAGACAGATGTGTACAACACCTATCAAAAACGGAGGGTTTCTATGGTCATACACAAAATCTTTTTCCAATAGTACAGGGCGGCACTCACAAAGAACTGCGCAAAGCAAGTTGTGAGAAAATTAGTTCCTTACAGGCTACTGGCAATGCAATTGGCGGCTTGAGTGTGGGAGAGCCGGAAGATACCATGTACGATATTGCAGGTTTTTGTTGCGAACTTTTACCCTTAGATAAGCCCCGTTATTTAATGGGTGTGGGTACTCCTTGGAATATTTTGGAAAATATTGCACTTGGTGTGGATATGTTTGACTGCGTAATGCCTACAAGAAATGGAAGAAATGGAATGTTATTTACCTCAGAAGGTGTAATTAATATCAAAAATAAAAAATGGGCAACTGATTTTTCCATGATTGATACGGGGCTGCCATGCCCCACCAGCAATTACTATTCAAAAGCCTATTTAAGACACTTATTTGTGGCTAATGAATTATTGGGCTTACAAATAGCAAGTATTCACAATCTGGCTTTCTATTTATGGTTAGTAGGAGAGGCCAGAAAGCACATCATTGAAAAAGATTTTTTGAGTTGGAAAAACGAAATGGTTGTAAAACTGAAACAAAGGTTATAAAAAAAAGGGTGACCGCATCCCGCTGGCCACCCCGATTTAACCCTGCTGCTTCTTTAGCTATATTTAAATTGCTGTTTTTGTATTTATATGATGATAGACGAAGAACCATAACTTTGGTTTAATGGATTTAAAAAAAAATAAAAAAAGACTAAGATTTATCTAATTAAAATAAGTTTAAAACATTAAAAGATCTAAAA
>CALAGJ010000025.1 GCA_937892395.1 uncultured Parafilimonas sp. | reverse complement strand
CTCTAAATATCAATTGCGCAATTTCTTTTTCAAGGTGTTCTTGTTTGTCTTTTGCATACCACAAATGCAGCTCATGGGCATAAGTGTCAGCAGTAGCAGGGTTGGCTTTTAAATCGGTCACCAATTTTTGTGCTATTGTTGGCCTCGGCCCCCATATACCTGTTACATTATAATGCTCATCCAACTGAATTAGCTTTGGTATTGACCTTGTGCCATTGGTCAGATACAGATTCATCAGTTCATCACTCTGGTCTCTATAAACCAATTTCATTTCAATCCTTCCTTCACTCAGTTCAGCTATGGCATTCAATACCGGCAATGCTTGAGAAGCATCGCCACACCAGTGTTCAGTAAGTACTAACCAGTATGTTTTATGTGTAAGCTTTTTAACTTGTTCTATCATTTCAGCCGAAGGCATATAAGTTTTGGCTACTCGGTGCATTCTACTTTGATTGAGATGAATGTAATCCTTAATCTTTATATCATCATTCGCAGCCAGATCATCAGCCATTTGAATTGTATATTGATGATAACTGACGCCTGCTTTTAGATAGTTTTTATAATCCGATTTTGTAAATCCTTTCTGGTTTATAATGTTTGACATGGACTCTATTTTACTGTGCAAAAATGCACTCCTTTTCTTAGTTTCAAAATGGAGAATAATCGCATCGGGATGGATAATTTTTCCTGATGCACTCCAATTTAAAATAAATCCGGAAACTGCATCCGGATTTATTGATAGTTTTTTTATCGAAGCAACAGTTTAATTCAGCACCACATCCGCTTCTAATGCAGGAGCCAGAGGAAAATCAACCGGCACTTTGGTAAGGTTGTGCAAGTAGTTCATTGCAGTTTTATCACTCACTTGCAGTATGAGGTCAATTAAATTTTCATTGGTATAACCCTGTGCATAAAAATCATCCACCAAAGCGGCATCCACATTGCCACGGTTTTTGGTAATGCTGGCAGCCAATTTCACCAACGCATTCAATTTTGGATTATCTGCTTTTTCACGGCGTATGTCCAATAATTGCTCATCGGTAAAGCCATTCATTTTACCAATTATGGTGTGTGCACTTTTGCAGTATATGCAGTTGTTTACTTCGCTTACCACCAAGTTAATTGCTTCTTTTTCTTTGTTGCTCAATGTAGTTTTGGCATTTTGATAAGCAAGATAACGGCCCAGTCCATTTTCAGAATATGCAATAGTAGCATACAAGTTTGGCACAAAACCGAGTGCTTTGTTTAAGTTGTCGAAGATGGCTTGATTGGCAGGTGCCACTTCATTTCTTGCAGGCACTGTGAAATTTTTCATTACTCTATTTTTTATTTTGATGTCATTATTGACAGTGCAAAATTGCTGCTGCGTTAAACCATATAAAATGGAGAATAAACGCAAGTACATGGACAATTTTCCATACCATCTATTAGAGGTTTAAGGTGTAAAGTTTAAAGTTTAATTGAGTCGCCCTTCGGGCAATGATTACGCAGTATGATATGCAAATCACCTACACAACATAACCTCATTTCAAGACTCATTCATACCAAACTTTGCATACCCAAAAGAGCCAATGGCAAACACCTCATACCTACATCTACATTAGAAAAAACATACAAGGCATACTATCTGGCCCCATTGCAAAATATGCACAAAGCAGGTGTGGTATAGTATGATGCACAGGCACTTCATCAGATCATAAATGCAGTAAAAGATATATCATGGAATATATATGCAAAATCAACCTTTGCCAACCCTGAGCATGTTATCAACTACTTGGGCAGATACACCCATAAAGTGGCCATTACTGCGCATCACATAGTGGGTTTTATAGATACATATATTAGCTTTAGATACAAGGACTATGCAGATAATCATCGGCAAAAAATAATGACCCTTACCCATGAAGAATTTTTAAGAAGATTTGTACAGCATATACTGCCATTGTGCTTTGTACGCATCAGGCATTATGGTATATTGAGTAGTACTTGGAAGCGGAGTAA
>CALAGJ010000024.1 GCA_937892395.1 uncultured Parafilimonas sp. | reverse complement strand
GATAAACCATTTGCTAACAAACGAGCCGACAAAAACTCACTGTTTCCACCTATGCTCCCATTGCCACATAAAGCAATACCATTTCCTGAAAGTACTTGAATGCTTTTAAAATTATCTTCCCCACCAGCAACATCCAAATTATAACGACCATTTATTGCGAAGCTGCTATCAATTTTTCCATTGGATAAATATCGCATACAAATAGCATCTGTTGTATTTTGTTTTACACTATATGCATATCCACTGATTACTATTTTGCCATCTGTTTGTAAAGCAGCATCTGTAGCACCATCTCCTCCGGAAGATAAGTTTGTAATGCTATATCCATTTGTGCCAAAACTATTATCAATGTTGCCATTGCTCAGCAGACGCATCATGCCAATTCTATAACTGCTGCCATCGTTTATATAACTATCTCCGGCAATAAGAATTTTATCATCAGGCTGTACAACTACTGATTGTGCTTCATCATCAAATGCGCCAGGTGTGGAGGTAACGATACCGACAAATCCAAAATTATTGTCGATGATACCATTGCTGCTGTAGCGTATGGTCAGAAACCGATGTTGAATCAAATCCCAAGTTTCCCCGGTTATTACAATTTTACCATCTGATTGAATTGCAATTGCATTTATTTTATCAGACGAATTGGAAGATGTGCCGCCCACACTCGTTATTACCCTTCCGTTTGTACCGAAGCTGCTATCCACGGAGCCATTGCTATTAAAACGCAAAACAACTGCATCGCTGGGCACAGAAAACCCATTAAAAAAGCCTGTGGTGCCCGCTACCAATATTTTCCCGGAGGATTGCAAGGCCAATGCTTTCAGGGTTAGGAACTGATAACCTGCAGGTACCAATTTTTTTACACTAAAACTATCTACACCATTGATACCAAACTGAGGATCCAAACTGCCATTTGGCAGATAGCGAAACAAGGTTGGTTTAAAAATATCTCCTTCCTGAATATATCCTGCCACTATCTGCTTACCATCAGGTTGTAGGAGGATGTCATTTGCTCCATTGTTTGAAATGCCGATTTCAAAAGAGGTTTTTTTTCTCAGTGTATATAAATCCTGAGCATTAAGCAACTGGACAGCAGACATACAAAAAGTGAGGAGTATGATTTTTTTCATAAAGAAATATTGATAGTAAAACTGATAACAAAGATGGTGATGTATTTTGAATGATGCTATTTCTTTTTTTTAACCTCATTCTTCCTATTAAATTCCAAATACATTTGCATACTATGCATACATTTTTACAGGTAAACCATTTGTCTGTAATCTACAATCAGCAACAAATTCTGGATGATATCAGCTTTGAAATGATGGCAGGTGCTCACTATGGTCTTGCAGGTGCAAATGGATCGGGCAAAAGTAGTTTACTAAAAGCAATTGCCGGATTATTACAACCATCATCAGGCAATATTTTGTTTAAAGGAAAAAAAGTAATTGGAGCAGATGAACAATTAATTCCAGGACACCGAAATATCATCTATCTCAGTCAGCAATTTGAATTGAGAAGCCATTATAGAGTATATGAATTACTGGAAATGGCAGCCATCTTAGATGGGCCGCATTTGGTTGATATAGCAGCATTATGCAGGGTCACCAATTTATTACAAAGAAACACAGCCCACCTTTCGGGTGGTGAAAAACAAAGAGTAGCCATAGCAATAGCTTTGATGAAAAAACCTGCCCTACTCTTACTGGATGAGCCATTTAGCAATGCAGACGCAATCCATAAAAACCTACTGGAAGAAATGCTTTTTGATGTGAGAAATAAATTGTCCCAGTCCTATATTTTAGTGTCCCATTGCAGTACTGATTTGTTGGCACATTGCGAAACAATAATACTGATGGACAAAGGCACCATCATTCAAGCAGGCACACCGGAACACATTTATCGCCATCCTATAAATGCTTATGCAGCAGGCATTTCAGGAGTTTTTTCTATACTTACTCCAGCATTCTGCGCAGCAGTAAATCTTCGTACAAAAAAGGATAAACAAGTGTTGGCAAGGCCAGATGCATTTACCATTCATAATCGGCAAACATCTCTACAAGGCAAAGTAGAGCAGGTACAATTTATGGGCTTATTTTATATGGCAAAAATCAGGTGTATAGATTGTGTAATTGATGTCTGCTATCAGCATCCACAAATTTTCAAGAACGACATTGTTTATCTCTCTGCGGATCCTCATAAATTTTTTTATAACAATGCAAGTCCTTAGTACAATATCTAAATGAAACCTTTCTTAACAGTCCTGCTCATAACACAACTCCACCACTTAAGATAAAAATACCTTTCATTTGCTTTTTTAAGCATGATTTGCAAGTATGAGTAAGGAAAATTCAAAATTAAAATTATGGCTGCCCACTTTATTAGCGGTCATAATGGTAGTGGGTATGTTTACCGGATACCATTTGAAAGAACGCACCGGAGGCAGTGATTCTTTTATAAAAAATAAATCCAATGGAAGTTTAGAAGAAATTATTAATCTGATAAGCAGCCGATATGTTGATGAACTAAATGTGGACAGCTTAGACACTGCCGCCATTAATTCTATTTTACAAAAATTAGACCCACACACTATTTTTATTCCAGCCTCTGACCTTGAAGAGGTAAACGAGGATTTGCAAGGAAATTTTAGAGGCATTGGCGTTGAATTTCAAATTTTTAATGATACTGTACATGTGCTGAATGTAATGCCGGATGGACCTTCATCAAAAGCAGGATTACAAACCGGCGATCGTATTATAAAAGTAAATGACACACTCAATTTTACAGGTGAAAAAATTGATGCAGATGTTGTTCGTAAAACACTCAAAGGACCAGCAGGGAGTAAAGTAAAATTATCTCTGCTTAGGGCAGGCAAAATACTACAGGTAGAAGTTGAAAGAGGCATAATACCTGTGCCAAGTGTAGATGCTGCCTATATTATTGCTCCGCAAAAAGGATATATTCGTATCAATACTTTTTCTGAAACTACCTACCCTGAATTTATGCAAGCTTTGGAGAAGCTTCAGACAAAAAAAATAAACAGTTTGATTGTTGATTTAAGGGGCAATCCGGGAGGACTACTTGATCAGGCTGTAAATATTGCTGATGAGTTTTTAAGTGGTGATAAACTCATTGTATATACCAAAGGTGCTAAGCTAAAAAGGACAGACTATCGCAGTAAAAGAGATGGACTTTTTGAAGAAGGTAAATTGATTATTTTAATAGATGAAGGTAGTGCCAGTGCCAGCGAAATATTAGCTGGTGCTGTACAGGATTGGGATAGAGGCACCATCATTGGTAGAAGGAGTTTTGGTAAAGGCTTAGTACAGCAGCAGTTTAGACTTACGGATGGATCTGCACTACGCCTCACAGTGCAGCGTTACTATACTCCCATTGGAAGAAATATTCAAAAGCCTTACAGCGATGGATTGGCAGATTATGAAGATGAAATATATAGACGCTATCATGATGGAGAGATGATGCATGGCGATACTTCCACTGCTAAGGGGCCTGTATTTACAACTCCCGGGGGTCATAAAGTATATGGTGGTGGTGGCATTACGCCAGATGTTTTTATTCCATTGGATACCACAGATGGTTCGGGTGGATTAAGTTATCTTTTTGCTAGAAATACGATTAGTAATTTCGTGTATAATCAATATGTAAAAAATAAAAAACAGTTTTCTATATATACCTCTGCGGAGGATTTTAATCAAAAATATACGGTTGATGATTTGGTATGGAAGCAATTTGTTACCTACGCCACAAATGATTCTGTAGCAATAGCTAATATACCTGCTACATCTCAACAACAGTTGAAAAAACAAATTAAGGCGTTGATGGCCCGTCAAATATGGAGAACAGAAGGATATTATGAAGTGATGAATCAATACGATCCTGTTATAAAAGCTGCAATGGCAGAATAGTATGATACAATCATCAACCCTAAAATTATTGAGATTTCCATTTTCATTTTTCTTAATGCCAGTAAGTTTATTTGCATTAAGTAGTGTACAATGGGCATCATTTCCAAAAGTGCTTCTTTCATTTTTACTCATTCATGTATTGTTATATCCATCCAGCAATGGCTATAACAGTTATATGGATAGAGATACCGAAAGTATTGGAGGAATAGAAAATCCACCTCTTCCTTCTCGTCAACTATTTATCGTAAGCGTTGTGATGGATTTGATTGGTGTAGTATTGGGTTTATTCATTTCTCCACTTTATGCTGCCTGTTATTTTTTCTACATAATATGTTCCCGTTTATATAGCTACAGAGGCGTAAGATTAAAACAATATCCAATTTTGGGTTACCTCACTGTTGTATGCAATCAGGGTGCATTGATATTTTTTATGAATTGGCATGCAGCGGCTGGCACTAATCATATGCCTTTGCTCGGTATGATAGCCGCTAGCCTTTTGATAGGGGGATTTTATCCTATGACACAGATTTATCAGCATGCCCAGGATAAAGCAGATCGGGTTCAGACCTTAAGCATGTTGCTCGGTATAAAAAGAACCTTTTATTTTTGCATCTTTATTAACGCAGTATCAATGCCTATTCTTTTCTTTTTTTTTAATCAACAAAACAGGTTGTCTGCATTTTTCGTTATGTTATTGTGCATGATGCCTGTATTATTTTATTTTTACCGATGGTTAAAGGAAGTACAGGCCAATGAAAGAGCAGCAGATTTTTCGCATACGATGCGCATGAATATGTTGGCATCAGTTTGCACAAACACAGCTTTCCTAATCATATTATTATTTGCACTATGACAAATTTAGTTTCCATAAATACCGGTGTGCCGGATTACAGTTTTAATCAGAAAGATTTAATACCATTCATGTTGAGGTTGTACAACCTAAGCCCTGAAGATGGCAGAAAACTTTCTTTTCAATATCGCTTAAGCGACATAAGCAAAAGACATACTATAGTACAGGACTATGGTGTGCCACGTCCGGAAAACTGGGAATTTATTCCAAAAGATATTGAAGAACCATTTCCTTCTATGGAGGAGCGAATGGCCATATATAGTAGGGAAGCTTTACCACTTTCCTTAAAAACGATTGAAGGTTGCTTAGATGGTGTAGCAGCTCCCGATGACATCACTCACTTAATTACCGTTAGTTGCACCGGCATGAGTGCCCCGGGCTTAGACTTGCACATAGCGGAAGCCATGAACTTACGGGAAGACCTCTATCGAACTTCGGTAAATTTTATGGGTTGCTATGCGGCAGTGCATGCCATGAAGCAGGCCCAGCAAATATGTGAAAGCAGCAAAAGACCAGCGAATGTGCTGATCGTACTCACAGAATTTTGCTCCTTGCATTTTCAAAAAGAATTCACACCAGACTTAGCCAGTAGTGCACTACTTTTTGCAGATGGTTGTGCTGTGTTATTGATATCAAATACAATGAAAGGCAAGCAAGGTTTGCAGTTAAAAGATTTCTACAGCAGAATTGTGTATCGCGGCAAAAAAGATATGGCATGGGAATTAAGTAGTCAAGGGTTTAGAATAACACTCAGCAGCTATGTTCCTGAAATATTAAGCGAAGACATTACAAGTCTTGCAGGTCATGCATTGAACTATTATGGAATTGCTCAAGAAGAGATAACACATTATGCTTTACATCCCGGAGGAAAAAGAATATTAAATGCCTTTCAGGATCAGCTCCATCTCACCAATGAGAATATGCAATTTGCCCGGTCTATTTTGTCGGAGTATGGAAACATGTCATCGCCATCAGTTGTATTTGTACTCAAAAGAATCATGGATAGTTTAAAAGAAGATGAAGAGGCTAAAATATTTGGTGTAGCACTTGGCCCTGGTCTTACAATGGAATCATTCCTTATTACAAAAGAATGAACTGGCAAGAACGATCCAATCAATTAGAATTATTGGATGGTGACGATATTCCTTTTGAAGACATTCGCAGGAATATGGCAGAGATCAATACCATCAATACTTGGTTAGGTGGCCATCAAATTACGCTCAAAGGATTACAAAAATTATTGCCCACAAACAGAAGTGTTTGCATTGCTGAAATAGGATGTGGAGATGGCAATAATTTACAGGTCATACAAAATTATTGTACCTCAAAAAATATCAACGCATTTTTGATTGGTATTGATATTAAGTCCACCTGCATTGAAGCGGCTCAAGCAAAACAATGGGAGCATGCATCATTTATAACCAGCGATTATCAGTCTGTTCAATTTCCCCAAAAACCGGATATCATTTTCTCCAGTTTATTTTGTCATCATTTTTCAGATGAAGCTTTAGTAGCACAAGTTCAATGGATGCAAGAACATGCTGCTTTAGGATTTTTTATAAACGATTTGCAAAGACATCCTTTAGCATATTACTCTATAAAACTCATTGCCCAATTATTTTCAAAATCATATTTGCTTAAACATGATGCCCCACTAAGTGTAGCACGTGCACTAAGAAAAAATGAATGGCAGCAGATCCTGCACACTGGCGGATTGCCGCAGGCTACAATTGAATGGAAATGGGCATTTCGGTATTTAATCACTCTGAAAAAAGATGCTTGAATCTCAATTTGATATTATAATAATTGGTGGGGGACTTGCAGGTCTTTCTCAAGCAATATTGGCTGCAAGAAAAAATTATAAAGTACTACTCATAGAAAAGGAAAATTATCCTTTCCATAAAGTTTGTGGTGAGTATATCAGCAATGAAAGTCTTCCATTTTTAGAAAGTATTGGTCTTGATACAAAAGCCTTGAAGCTACCTGTTATTAATAGATTTATGTTGAGCCTGCCCAATGGGCGAAGTCTTGAAACAAAGCTTGATTTGGGAGGCTTTGGTATCAGTAGATATACATTAGATCATATTTTATATAAAGAGGCTTTAAACTGCGGTGCAGAAATAATAACAGGTTTAAAAGTAACTGATGTTTTATTTCAAGCAGATAGATTTTCCGTGATGGCCGGCGATAAAATTTTTCAGTCCATTATTGTTACAGGCAGTTATGGAAAGAGAAGTAATTTGGACATAAAGTGGAAGCAGAATGCATTGAAATCAACCTCATTCTGGAATAAAAATTATGTAGGTGTAAAATACCATATTGAGTATAATACACCAAAAGATTTGATTGCATTACATCATTTTAAACAAGGCTATTGTGGCATTTCAGCTATCGAAGATGGCAAGTCATGTTTATGCTATCTTACTACGGCGCAAAGTCTGCAAAACTCTGGCAATCAAATAAAAACATTAGAGTCAAAAGAACTTTATGCAAACCCATATTTGAAAGAAATTTTTACACAAGCTACTTTTTTATATGAGCAGCCACTAACAATTGCACAGGTAAATTTTGCTCCACGTCATCCTATAGAAAATCATATTATACGTTGTGGGGATGCTGCTGGACTAATAACACCGCTTTGCGGCAATGGCATGAGTATGGCATTGCATGGCAGTATGCTTGCTTTTAAGTTTATACAAGAATTTTTATCCCAGAAAATAAGTAGGCAAGAAATGGAAGCTACCTATACAAAAGCATGGCAGCACAAATTTAATAGCAGAATGAAATCAGGCAGAATCATACAAAAACTTTCAGAAAATAATTTTAATTTACAACTGCTTTTCTATGGAATGAAAAACATTGATTTTATTGCACAAGCAGTCATTAAGCGCACACATGGAGAGGTCTTTTAAATGTATATATTGCGGCAAACTATCAGGTAAAGATTTATTTAGATGCAACTAAAATGCATACAATTTATAACTCAAATATTATGCTTTACCAAACAGACAAATACGCTCATACACAAGAATTTATTGTGGAATAATATCCACCTCATGGTAGAGGGTAATATACTGTCGTAATTTTTTTGGCAATTGCATATGTATTTTGACAAGCTCTCTTTATCCCAACGGAATATCACCATTTATTTAATATTTTTTTTCATACAAATAATATGGAAGATATTAGCTGCCTAAATTAAAGATTGCACAATGAAAAAAATTCTAGTCAAAAGCACAATCATGTTTGGTCTATTATGGGCCACAGGCTCAGTAAATGCTCAGCAGAAATCCATTCATCTGAGTTCAGAAATAAAAGTCATTTTTGAAGGTGTATCAAAACCAATAAGAACCTTATCTCAATTTGAGGAGAAAACAAGCACCAAAAAACAAGTGGCTCCTGAAAACGAATCCATTCGCAAAGGGATGAAATACTTTGATAATGATCCATTGCCCAATGGGAAAGATCCTGCATTACAAACCAATTATCAGTTTTCTTCAGCAGCATCGTCTGTACAAATATTAAGCAACTGGCAGGGCATAGATCCAGGTGCTGATCCAAGTGATAATACAATGTCTGTTGGACCATCTCATGTGGTACAATTAGTAAATGGTTCTGGCACGCCAATCCGTGTTTATAACAAATCAAATGGTAGTATATTAGCAAACACAAGTGTATCGGCAATTGCAGGAAAAGGAAATATTGGTGATCCAAATATCATATATGATTATCAGGCAGACAGATATATACTGCTTGTAATTAATTCCATATTCTTTGGAGATCTTACTGTCTGTGTTTCAAAAACGAATAACCCCGCCGGCCAATATTATATATACAACTTAAAAACCGGTGGTTTGTTTGGAAGAGATTTTCCAGACTTTCCAAAGCTTTCTGTTTGGGGTGATTCTTACTTTATAACTACCAATGCTGCTGGTCCATATATTTATGCTTTAGACAGGTCAAATATGCTCATTGGTGCTACTGCACGTAGTTCACAACGATTTAAGTTATCAGACTTCCCGGGTGGGGGTGTGCAGGCTTGTAGTCCCGTATTTGCTACTGGTACTGCATTGCCTCCGGCAAATAGTAAACCAATCATTATGCGTTTATTTGATGCAGCTTGGACGAGTACAACAACAGATATTGATGTACTTGAATTTTATGAAATGAATATTAATTGGAGCAATAGTGCACTCTCTACAATATCTGGCCCTAACAAAATTTCAGTTAATGCTTTTGATAGTAAAGTTTGCAACGATTTCAATTCCGGCAGTTGTATTCCTCAGCAAAATACCAATCGTCGTTTAGATGCACTTGGTGCTATTGTTTATGATAAAGCTCAATACAGAAATTTTGGTTCTTATGAATCCATCGTTTGTACTTATATGGTAGATGGGAATAACAATGATGTAGCAGGTTTGCGGTGGTATGAGTTAAGGAGAAGCGGAGGCAATTGGTCTGTTTTTCAACAAGGCACATATGCACCAAATGACAATGCACATCGTTGGTTAGGCAGTATAGCCATAAATGCATCAGGCACCATTGCTATGGGATACAATACATCCGGCAATACTTTATTTCCGGGCATTCGCGTTACAGCAAGAAACAAAAATGATGCTGCAGGTACCATGACCGCCACTGAAACAATTGTACAAGCAGGTACTGCTGCCAAAACATCTTCAAATAGATATGGTGATTATAATGCCATGTTAGAAGACCCAACTGATGGTAGTTTTTGGTTTTCATCAAATTACAATCCTTCAAGTACAGTAAGGACAAACATTGTTCACTTTAAAGTAAATGCATCAGTACCCATCAGCAATGGGCAAGTAAATACAAAGATTGCCATATCTGATAACATCATGGCATCATTCCAAATTTCTCCAAATCCAGCAATAGATAGGATAGTATTAAAATGGACATCGGCTTCAACTCAAAATATGCCTGTACAAATTCTGGACTTTAAGGGGCATGTGTGGATTGAAAAATTATTGCCGGTAGCCGTTGGCAATAACCTCCAAACCATCCTCTTGGACCAGATAAAGCCAGGCACTTATTTTATTCGTTGCCATACAGACCAAGGCGTTTATACTCAGCAATTTATTGTGGAATAATATCCACAGTTTTGTTGAAAATTATGAATCATACATCTAAAAGCCATGACATTACTGTTGTGGCTTTTTAAATATGTAGTCGTCCCTTAACCCAACTTGCAGCTTCTACAATTATTTTTCATCAATTTGAGTGTTTTTTCATCAATTTTTGGTGGTTAGAAGATACTGAAACCCTTGCTGTCAAAGGGTTTTTATTTTGGCGAGTTGGTTTGTAGTACACAGGGGGGTGTTCGCAGGTGTGAGGTGATGATTAGCTTTGCCGTGCATGTTTTTAAAAACCACATTCAGACATAATCCTTCCGTAAACGGCATTGCACCTTACTACCGTTTGGTAGAAAGCTATCGCAACGAAGATGACCGGGTTTGTCATCGGTTACTTTTGAATATCGGGTTTTGGCCAGAAGCCACAACAACGCAAAAAGAAAAGGTGGTGCAATGTTTAAATGAGCGCTACAAAAATGAATTAACACTGTTTGCGCAAACCGATGAGCAGGTGCTGGCATGGGTAAATCAGTTTTGGAATGAAATGATTGCCCGAAAAGCCATTGACCGCAAAGCGATGGCAGAGCAACATCGTTTGGTAAAAGCGGACACCATCAAGCATAAGGAAGCCAGGGAAGCAGGCACTGAATGGATATGTGTTCACACCTGGAATCAACTACGGCTTACGGAACTTTTTGCATCTGTGGGCTGGAGCGAAGCCAGGATACAGTTAGCCATGACACAGGTCATCAGCCGGGCCGTTTATCCCGGCTCAGAACTGGCCACCAGTAAATGGATAAAAGACAATTCTGCCATTTGTGATATCACCGGTTTTGATGTAAATAAAATCACAAAAGACAAACTATATCAAAGTGCCTTGGATTTGTATAAACACAAAACCACCATCGAAAAACATTTAAGCACTACCACCAACGAACTCTTTGATCTGCAGGACAGGATAATCCTTTATGACCTCACCAACACTTATTTTGAAGGCAGCAAAAAAAGCAGTCGGTTAGCTCAGTACGGACGCAGCAAAGAAAAACGCAACGATGCCAAATTAGTTGTATTGGCCATGGTCATCAATATAGAAGGCTTTATTAAATACTCCGCCGTTCACGAAGGTAATTATGCCGATTCATCAGATATAACAACACTTTTAAAAACCCTTGGCCAAACCACCATCCCGGCAAACAAGCCGATAGTAGTAATGGATGCAGGTATTGCTACCGAAGACAATCTGACTATATTATCTCAAAGCGGTTACAAGTATGTAGTGGTAAGCAGAAAAAAAATGAAAGATTATCAGCCCGTAATAGCAGGAAAAGAAACTTATTTAGTTACAAAAACAAAAAAAATAATTCGCCTGTCATTGATAGCCACCCAAAAATATACCGACCGTTTTTTAAAAGTAGAGAGCCCCGGCAAAAGGCATAAAGAACAGGGCATCAGCAACCGGCATCAGCAAGGCTATGAGCAGCAACTGACACTTATTCAATGCAGTCTCTCAAAACCCAGAGGAATAAAAAAAGCAGATAAAGTACAGCAACGAATAGGCCGGGCAAAACAAAGATATCCTTCCGTACATCACCTCTACCATATTATGCTGGACATAGATGAAAATACTAACACCGTGCAAAACATGTACTGGCATAAAGATATACAGAAGGCACAGGAGGCCAGCGGTAAAGAAGGTGTTTACTTTTTAAGAACCAACATACAAGATACCGAAGAAGGGTTAGAGTGGATGATATACAATACCATCAGAGAAATAGAATCTGTATTCAGAACACTAAAAACAGACCTGGACCTGCGCCCTGTCTACCATCAAAAAGACGAGTCAACATTGGCTCATCTGCACCTGGGCATACTTGCTTATTGGTTAGTAAACACCATCAGGTATCAACTCAAACAATCAGGTATCAAAGACGACTGGACAGAAATAAAACGAAAAGCATCCACCCAAAAATCTGTCATCACAACAGCCCAAAATAGTCTTGACAAACTCATTCAGATAAAAAGATGCACAGAACCAACAGATGATCTGATAAAAATACAACGAGCCCTGAAAATCACAGCATCCAAACCCTACAAGAAAATTAAATTTGTAGTACACAAACCGCCACTTCAAAAACACACACCCCACGCTAACACTATGTTTGCGCCTACATAGCTGCAAGTTGGGTTAAAAATTACATAACAGTACAACCTATTAATCTTATCGTAATATTCCTTAATAAAAAACGTACAGGAAATGAATTATTATGCCAAAAAACTGTAAGTTTTGTTGCATGCTTGGCAAACAAAAACACAGTAATCAGCTATGAATGTTCAATAGTTTGAGGGATCAATTAGATCAAAAACACCCTCTATACATTTTAACCAATCGGATTAATTGGCAACTTTTTGAAGAAGCTTTTTCCAAATATTATAGTGAGAAAATTGGAGCACCTTCTAAGCCAATTAGGTTAATGGTATCGCTAATAATACTAAAACATATTCGTAATTTAAGCAATGAGAATTTAGTAGAACAGTGGAGTGAAATGCTTGCATTCGTGAACACCAATAAAAAATAAAAATGACCTGAACAAAATGTGTATTGTCAGTATTTTGGAGGAGGATAATTTTATCGCCCATCTGCACCATGTAGGTCAACAGATTTAGTGGCATTTAGAAAACGAGTTGGCGAAGAAGGAATGACCCCTATTTTAAAAGAAAGCATTCAACTTAATAGAACAAAAGATGATGATAACTTTGGAGAAACGATTAGCTTAGATACGACAGTTCAAGAGAAAAATATTACCTATCCAACAGATGATAAGTTGTATTAAAGATAATCAAAAACTGTATTGCTATTGCAGAAAATGCAGGAGTTATTTTGCATCAAACTTATAATAAAGCGCTAAAGAAATTAAGCCAATTGCAAAGATTTAAGATGAGAAAAAATGGGTATAAAATAGCCAAGAAAGCCAACAAAAGAGTAAAAACAATAGCAAGAAGATTGTTAAGGAACTTAGAGCGAAAGTTAAACCCCTTGCAGGTTTTAGCGTATGGAGGTGATATTGAATTATACCAAAAAATATTAGCATAAGTAAAGAATATACCCAATAATGTTTATAGTTTGCCCGAGTCAGAAGTAAAATGTTATGCCAAAGGCAAAGAGCATAAGAAATTTAAGTTTGGTAGCAAAGCATCTGTTGCAGTTTGTCAGCAAACAGGTGTAATAGTTGGAGCATTAAATTTTACAGAAACTATACACGATTCAAAAACTATTGTAGCTGCTTTAGAACAGGTAAAAGAATTAACTGCAATTACACCGAAATAAGTATTTGCAGACAGAGGTTATGTGGGCAAAGCAACACATGAGCAAACCAAAATTTATACCCCCAAACCCAATCCAAATATTAGCAAAGAACAACGACAAAAACACAGCCAACGAGCAGTTATAGAGCCTATTATTGGGCATCTAAAAGCTGATCATAGAATGAGTAGAAATTTATTAAAAAGTATAACTGGCGATGCTATTAATATTATACTTGCATCTGCTGCTTTTAATTTTAAACGATTCATGAACCTCTGGAAGAAAGAGGCATATTATAGTTGGCAACTTATATACATTTTTTTTGTAAAATATTTATTGGCAATTTTATGTCCAAAAAATAAAAAGTACTTTCTAAGGGATGACTATGTATATTCAAATTAATGTCATTTATTCAATATTTTTTGGGCTAATAAATTATTGTTAAGATATTAGCTACCTAAATTAAAAATGCACAATGAAACAGATTCTAATCAAAAGCACTATCGTGTTTGGTCTATTATGGGCCAATGGCCCAGTACATGCACAGCAGAAATCCATTCATCCGAGTTCAGCTGTCAAAGTCGTTTTCGAAGGAACCTCAAAAGCAATTAGCACACTGCCACAGCTTGACGAGAAAACAAATACGGCAAATCAAAAAGCCCCCGAAAATGAATTTATTCGCAAAGGGATGACGTATTATGACAATGATCCATTACCTAATGGAAAAGATCAGGCATTACAATCTAATTATTTTTCAAAGGCCGGTATAGCTGCTTCATCAGTTCAGATATTGAGCAATTGGCAAGGCCTTGTACCAGGTGCTGACCCAAGCGACAATACATTGGCCGTAGGCCCATCCCATGTAGTACAAATGGTAAATGGTAGCGGTACAGCAATGAGGATTTATAATAAAAGCACAGGTGCAGTTATTTTAAATACAAAAGTGTCCACCATAGCAGGCACTGCAAACGCCGGTGATCCCAACATTATCTATGACTACCAGGCAGACAGGTATGTATTATTAGTGATAAAATCAATTAATGGTGGAGACATTACTGTATGTGTATCAAAAACAAATGATCCGGCAGGACAGTATTATGTTTATACCATACTTACAGGAGGTTCATTTGCTTCAGATTTTCCTGACTATCCAAAGCTCTCTGTATGGGGCGATTCTTATTTTATAACCACTAATGCAAGTGGCCCTTATGTATATGCAGTAGATAGAGCAAATATGCTCACTGGAGCGGCGGCAAGAACAGCACAAAGATTTACATTAGCAGATTTTCCCGGTGGTGGTGTACAGGCTTGCAGCCCAGTGTTTGCCACAGGTTCTAATCTTCCTCCTGCAAATAGCAAACCCATCATTATGCGTTTATTCGATGCAGCCTGGACCAGCTCCACAACAGATGTAGATGCATTAGAACTTTACACAATGGATATCAATTGGACAAACAGTTCCCTATCTACCATGTCGGGTCCACTCAAGCTCAATACAAGTGCATTTGATTCAAAAATTTGTAATGATTTTAATTCTGGTACATGCATACCGCAGGACAATACAAGAATAAAATTAGATGCTATTGGTTCCATCATATATGACAAAGCACAGTATAGAAAATTTGCAAATTATGAATCAATAGTTTGTAATTATATGGTAGATGGAAATAACAATAATGTAGCTGGTATGCGCTGGTATGAGCTTCGCCGTACCACTGGCGATTGGAGTATCTTTCAGCAAGGCACTTATGCTCCAAATGATAATACACACAGGTGGATGGGAAGTATTTCCATAAATGGTGCTGGCACTATAGCTATGGGTTATAATGTATCAGGAAGTACTTTATTCCCCGGCATCCGAGTTACCGCCAGAAAGAAAGGAGATGCAGCCGGCACTATGACCGCAGCTGAAACAATTGTACAGGCAGGTACTAAGCCTAAAACAGCATCGAATCGTTATGGAGATTATAATGGCATGCTGACTGATCCTACAGATGGTAGTTTTTGGTTTACTTCAAATTACAATCCTACCAATGCTTTAAAAACAAATATTGTACACTTCCAAGTCAATAGCTCGGCTCCAATATCTTCTACTGTTACAAGTGAAGAATATAGTAAAGCAGTAGATATTGCTCAGCCATTTGAGGTATCTCCAAATCCTGCAAAAGACAAAATTGTATTGAAATGGAATGCTACCATTGCAGGCAATATGCCTGTACAAATAATGGATGTACAAGGTAGGGTTTTTCTTGAAAAATCCGTACCAGTATCTATCGGCAATAATGTACAAACAGTATTATTAGGCCAAATAAAATCAGGCACTTATTTTATTCGCTGTCATACAGAGCAAGGTGCTTTTACTCAGCAGCTCATTATAGAATAAAATACGGGTCTATAAAAGCATAGATTCCACTATACTTAAAAGAGCCACAACACGTAAATGTTGTGGCTCTTTTCATTAGCCATTTATGCAACATACAAGTGCAACACAATAAAATATATTCCTTAGAGTGCCATTATCCAACAAATCGCTATTCCAGATTTGTATGAAAGAAAGAGGCATTTTTCGCCCTTCGGGCAATGATGAAAACGGAGATAGCTGTATTACATTAAAGAATATTTGACTTAACATGCAAAACTTTGACTTGAATAATTATTATACATGTTGTGCATATCATTATTGAAGTTTCCTTCAATCTGTTACCTGATAAATCTAATCTTCATCTGCCATCAACCATTACCCAAAACTTAGTATGCTACAATAAAAAAACCGCCTCCCATAGGAAGCGGTTACAAAAAAATGAAACCCAATTATCTCACAACCCTTACTTTACTTGTTGTTCTTATGCCATCCTGCGTTTGTATAGCAATGATATAAACCCCGTTTACCTTAACCGGAAGCGCATACATATTGCTACCTTCAGATGCTGTTGTTTTTTGTGTATGAATTATTTTACCCGACATATCATACACTTTTATTTCAATGGCCTGCTGGGCTTTACTGTTATTAAACATAATAAAGCTATTCCCCGCATGTACTTTCAGCCCAATGGAGTAAGCAGCTTTTACCGTTTTTACTTCTATAATGCTATACACATTTTTTCTACCATCCAGATCCACTTGAGTGAGGCGATAAAATGCATCATCATTAAATGCATAATCACTCCAACTATAGATACCACTTTTGCTGGCAGGTATAGTGGCCACTTGAGAGAAGAGTCTGCTGTCAAAGCTCTTTTCAATGATAAATTCTTTGTTATTCACTTCTTGAGCTGTGGCCCATTCTAACAATGCATCACCATTAACGATGCTGCCTTTAAAATATTTGATGGTTACAGGTACAAGTTGATCTTCTTGAATAACCAAATTGGTACTTACAGGTTGGTCTCCACTGGTGCTACCCGTACCATTCACAATATTGCCCGCTGTCCAAAAGGTAACACTGCCAGCACCCTTTGCAGGAGCTGACCACGGTATATCGATAATTCCAGAGCTTAATTTATTGCTATGCTCTATATAATTTCTATTACTCACTAATTCATTGTGAGTGTTGGCTGGCAATGCTCCCCAATTATTAAGGTTTGTGGAGTTAGAAGAAAGCGCAGCAGTTGTTTGAAACCCATATTTTGGAGTACCTGTTGTTTTGCTCATTGTAATGCGAAATATATAGTTTGCTCCGGGCATATAAGCACTTACTGCATTGTTTCCAGCATCTAACAATTCTGTTTTGATACTGCCCCCAAAACTGCCACCACTGTGGCATCTGGAGCAAGTTTGGTTGCTATTGAATGGCGCACCCGTTACTGTAGTATTGTTGTCTCTGGCCGGGCCTGAACTATAGCTTTGGAAAATGAGTACAGCACATATAGCTGTAGATAAAAAGGAAAGTGATTTTAGTTTCATGATATTTTGCATGGTAATTAATATGTACAAAGTACTGATAAACAAATATTCAGGAAGTTTCAATAATACTTAACTGGAAGAATTGTTCGCTGGGCAGGAAAATTAATTCACCGAAATTTTGCTCATCTTCTATTAGATTCCTTTATTAGCAGCCTAAATCAAATTAATATGGGCTTTATTAAAGAATTCAAAGAGTTTGCTGTAAAGGGAAACCTTGTAGATACAGCAGTTGCATTTGTAATGGGTGCTGCTTTCGGAAAAATTGTTACAGCTTTCGTGGAGGGAATGGTTATGCCATTAGTAAGTATGCTTACAGGTGGTGTAAATTTTGATGATATGGTCATCAAACTAAAAGATGCCGTACCGGAAGTAAAAGATGCCACAGGCAATGTGGTAACAGCAGCAGTAGCGGAAGTATCAATAAAATATGGTGTTTTCCTTACGGTGTTGATTGATTTTATTATTGTAGCTTTTGCTGTGTTTTTAGTAATAAAAGCTATCAATAAAATGAAGAAAAAGCAAGAAGAAGCCCCGGCTGCTCCACCAGAACCTTCAAGTACAGACAAGCTACTTATGGAGATTAGGGATTCATTAAAAAAATAATATTCCCAATCTTTCAACATTCAAAGCATACCGATACTTCATTGTGTCGGTATTTTTTATTTTTGTACTTTAATAGTTTATTGTGAATCATGTTTCTTACCAAATAAAGTTAGCACAGTTTGAAGGCCCTTTTGACTTGTTATTGTTTTTTATTGAGCGGGATGAGCTAGATATTTACAATATCCCCATCAACCAAATTACAAAAGATTTTCTTACTTATATCCATCAGCAGGAAAAACTCAATATAGAATTGAGCAGTGAATTTATTCTATTTGTGAGTACGCTTATGCGGATAAAAGCGAAGATGCTACTGCCAAGAAAAGAGTTAGATGCACAAGGCAATGAAATAGATCCACGTCAGGAATTGGTAGATAAGATAATGGAGTACAAACGCTTTAAAGAAGCCAGTCAGCAATTGGCTGAAATGGAAGCACTCCGTATGCTGATGGTAAAACGGGGCAACCTGCAAAGGGAAATGTTGGAAGTAGGTGAAGCTGCAGCGGAAGGTACTGAAATACAAACTGTAACACTATTCAAACTGATGAAGTCCTTCGAAAAAGTGATGCAGCGGGTACATGACCGAAATAATAAACCGGTGCACACTGTGGTAAGATACAACTACACTATGGAGCAAAGCAGAGAAATGATGCTCTCCACAGTCCAACAAAATCATCATGTAGCTTTTGAGAAAATTTTTGAATCCTGCGACAACCGCATACACGCCATATTTCTATTTTTATCATTACTTGAGTTAGTACAACAAAGATTTATGAGCATTCTCAGTGGAGAAGGGCGTAATAATTTTATTGTGGAATGGAATGACAATAGAGAAGAAGAAATTGCTTCAAATGCGGAAGTGGCAGAACTAAATTAGACAAAAGATTTTAAAGCGATATTCAATTTTTACTGTCATTTAACTACCAGTGATTAACTCTTCTCATTAAGTGTAGAAAAAACAATTACATGGGAAGCAATCTAAAATAAAATATTCATTTCCCTACTTTTGCGGGCCAATGTCAACAAGCATATTTAATAGGAAAAATAATAAAGCTGAGATGAGCTTTGTTGATCATCTGGAAGAGCTAAGGTGGCATATTGTTAGAAGCCTAATAGCAATCCTTATTCTGGCTGTTATCATTTTCATTAATATTCAGTGGGTATTCGATAATATCATTGCAGGGCCTATAAATCCTGATTTTGTTAGCTATTCTTTTCTTTGCAATCTAAGCCATAAACTTCATCTTGGTGAAGCACTTTGCCTTCCCCCAGTAAGTATTAATATGCAAACTACTACATTTGGTGGCCAGTTTTTAGGGAGCTTTACTGTTGCATTTATTGGAGGGCTGATTGGTGCATTTCCATACATCTGCTGGGAATTTTGGAAGTTTGTAAAACCTGCATTAAAACCAAAAGAATTAAAAAATACTCGTTTCATCATTTTCTGGGTGTCCTTCTTCTTTTTTGCGGGTTCCGCTTTTGGATATTTTATACTTGGTCCTTTTACTTTCAATTTTTTAGCGACTTTTCAAATTAGTGGTTTAAACATTGTGGACACTAGGCCTACCATCAATGATTATTTAGACAATATCACAAATATCATTTTAGGATGTGGCATTGCTTTCGAGCTTCCCGTATTGGCATATACCCTTACACGTATCGGCATCATAACGCCATCCTATTTAAAAAGAAATCGAAAATATGCAGCTGTCATTATTCTAGTTATGGCAGCTATCATTACTCCAAGCCCGGATTGGATCAGCCAGGCAATTGTTTTTATACCTTTAATGGGTTTATATGAGCTGGGTGTAATTGTCAGCAAGAGAGCATACAAAGGACAGGAAGAAGCACCACAAAATGAAGAGTGGAGTTAGCACATTAAGCCTCAGTACAATAAATTCCGCAGAAAGCACAGTCAATTTACTATTTATTGCATAAATGGTAGGGCTATTCTTTTATTAATTATTGATTTTAATGAGCAGGTTTTGAAAGACATTACATGAGGTTTTAATATGCATTACCTCAATTACATGCAACCACCCACTACATTATCTTTTTAAACAAGCCCAGCTTGCCTTCAAATGGTGGATATTTGATAGCTGGATCAAACCAAGTTGGAGTTTTCATAATGGCTTTTATATGACTAAATGTTTCGAAGGAATACTTGCCATGATACTTTCCTGTGCCACTAAAACCTCTGCCTCCAAACGGAAGATTATGATTGGTTAAATGCCAGCTTGAATTATTGATACAACCGCCTCCAAAAGCTACCGTGTTCATCCAATATTCTTGTTCTGATTTGGATTCACTATAAATATAAAATGCAAGTGGATTGGGGTTTCTATTTACAATATTCAAAGCCTCGTCATTTGTTGAATAGGTTAATATGGGCAAAATAGGCCCAAAGATTTCTTCCATCATAACTGGTGCGCCCAATGACACCCCACCTAATAATGTAGGCTGAATGTATAAGCTGGTCTTATCATTTTTTCCACCATATATAATCTTACCTTGCTCTAAATATTTAATAACTCTTTCGAATTGTCTTTCATTTATCATTCTACCATACCCCTTATTAGTTGATGCATTTGCAGAAAAAAATGATTCAATTGTTTGTACTAAAACTTGAATAAATTTTTCCTTAATTGATTCATGCACCAATAAATAGTCTGGTGTGACACACATTTGACCACAATTGCTAAACTTAGCAATGGCAATTCTTTTTGCAGCAACTTTTATGTTGGCATCAGCAGCCACTACACAAGGGCTTTTGCCGCCCAATTCCAAAGTAACCGGTACGAGACGCTCTGCTGCCATTTGATAAATTATTTTTCCCACAGCTGTACTACCGGTATAAAAAATATGATCAAACCTAAACTGCTTCATGATGGGTGGTAGCACTACGGCACCATCTCCTTTTGTATATAAAATATATTGCGGAGCAAAGTTTTTTGTAATTATTTTCTCCATAATTGCGGCAGTGGCAGGAGCAAATTCACTGGGCTTTAATACAGTACAGTTGCCTGAGGCAATGGCTCCCACCAATGGATTAAATAGTAATTGAAAAGGATAATTCCAAGGACCGATAATTAGTACTACCCCAAGTGGTTCTGCTATGGTATAACTGCTTGATGGTAAGTTTACCAAATTAGTGCCTGTACGCTGGGGTTTCATCCATTTTTGGAGATTACTTATAGCATGATTGATTTCATTAAGTACCATTCCTGTTTCCGTAACCCAAGTTTCCTCTTTAGGTTTACCAAGGTCTGTATAAAGTGCTTCATAAATTTCATTTTCGTATTCCAAAATAGCATTGCGCAGCAAGGTGAGTTGCGCTTTGCGATAGGCAAAAGTTTTTGTTTGTCCTGATTCAAAGAAACTACGCATAGCTACTAAGGATTCCTGCATATTATTGTCCATTATTGCTGTTATTTTTTAATCCTTTAAAAATAAGTTGCAGTAAAAATTTAATCTGGTCAAAACCTTTGGATGAATTGTCGATATCTTCATTTTTGAGCAGGGCTTGCTGCTCTATGCTATGCTTTACTGCATCACTCACCAATATGATGGATGATGCCAGCTTCAAACTATCTGTTCTTGCTATTTCCTTTTGCTTTATACCTACTTGTAACAAACTTTGAATGAAGCTTATTTCCTGCTGCATCACCTCATCATACAATTCAAAAAATTGAGGTAGAATTTTGTACAGTTTATCTGCCGTTATTTTGTTTCGATTGAGTACCAGCAAATAATATTGCATGCGCTCTTGTAAGTAATACTGAATACGATTTTCAACACCTTTTTTGTTTATTGTTTTTTCTTGTAAGGCATTAATAAATTGTTGGCCTTCGGCAATAGCCACTTCTAAAAAAATGTCCTCCTTATTTTTATAATAATAATAAAGACTTGCCTTATTAAGTCCAACTGATTTGGCAATATCATCCAAGGTAGTTTTTTCTAAACCATATCGTGCAAAGCATTGTATAGCAGCCTTACCAATTTTTACTTTTACAGCATCCTTTTTAGTCACTTAGCAAATGTATCATTGTGTTTTCAAATATTTCAGTAAATAATTTGAAATTTCAATAAAGAGCTTATGTGAGTATCACTGCTTTTTTACTTGTACTTGCATGGCATATTGATAGGTGTCTAAATCTATACAATGAATATTGCTTGGCTGCGCAAAATGAAAATACCGCTTCAATTTTTCTACAGTAAATCTTTGGCTCCAAAATCCTTGCTTAGTGGCAGTAAATGTTTCTTCTGGCGCAGTGATAATGTCCATACCGATTTTTTTATAAAAATTTTCTTGTTTGATGCGTGTACCATCATTGTCTTTGTATAAAGCTCCCAATACGATATAACCACCATCCATTGTCATGTTATATGCCTGTGTAAATACGATATCAAAATCAGGATTAAAACTTAAATCAATGGGTGCATGATTTTTATAATCCTGAAAGGGAAATCTGGGATTAAAAAAATTACCTCCAGTAAACCAGGTTGTGATGATAAGATCATATTTTTTATTCAGTTTGGATAGCTGAGTAGCTTCAAGTTGTATGATTTGTACTTTATTTTCCAACTGATATTCCAGTACCGTTTTAATCGACAATTGCAAGCAGCTCTCCGCATTGTCAATACCATCATAAGAAGCAATACAATCCCATATTTCGGGCAGACCACTCAGGTGCTTTGGCACCCTGGCTGTGCCCACACCAATATCTAAAATATGTAAAGGCCTTTGTTTTATTTGGAACAGTGCGTGAATCAATTTTTTGAGTTCAATCATTTCGGCCCACTGGGCCTGAAGCTGTTCCTCTGGAATAAAATTTTCATCGAAACTATGCAGTACAGCATCTTCGGATTCATACATACCCATACACGATTTTTTGCTAAAATAAAACTGTCTGCCAAATGGCAGACAGTTTTACAAGTTTTATTTTATGATAAAATATTATAACTTAAAAGTAAGGGAAGCCTGAAACATAGTTCCCAATTGGCTAAACTGAGAACCATTGTATCCTAAAATACTATAACGGCCACTAAATGCTAAGAAACCTTTTAAAAGGCTTGTAGCTGCAGGGTCAGCAAGTGTTGCCACTGCATCAGCATAATTAGGATCAGAAGCACTACCAGTCAACTCAAGATCCCATTTTGGTAATACATTCAAGATATTATTGATGGCAAAATTTGCAGATATTTTACTGCTAAAATTATAACCAATATTCAAATCCGTCAACACATTTGGTGTAAATACCTGTTTGATATTATTCATAATTGCTCCACCATTATCCAAATCCTGGAATTTAGTAGGGCCAAACAAAGTATTGTTCAGCATGAAAGACCAGTCTTTGATGGTATAATCAAAGCCAAGTACAGCCTTGTATTCAGGACGGCTTTCAGTTAATATGCTTCTAATTTGTACGCTCAATATTTCCTGACCAGCATCAGCAATTGGTTTTGGAGTATTTGGATCTCCTACAATTTCATTGTTGAAGGTATAGTTTCCGGCAAGGTTGATAGCAAGCTTGCCTGTACCCAGCATAATATTTCTCCAATTGGCTACTAAATCAAGACCCTGTGTGTTGGTTTCTATACCATTGATGAAAAACTGTGCTTGTACTACACCTGCTTGTTGCAGTATTTGATACAGCGTAGTAGATGGATCATCAGATGATATAGCAGAACTATATACTACACGATCTTTAATATTGATATTATAATAATCTAAAGTAACACTGATATTCCTTGTAGGATTTAAACCAACACCTACTGAATAGTTTACAGATTTTTCTGCTTTAAGTTGATCTACACCCAATAAAAATGCCTGCTGACTTGCATTATTAAATAGACCTGAAAGCGCAATATTTCCACCAACAAATGAAGCCTGTGTACTTTGGTTATAAATCTGATGTAAGGTAGGTGCTCTAAAACCTGTAGATGCAGATCCACGTAATGAAAATTTATTATCGTTAGTTTTAATTCTTGAACTAATACGATAAACAAAGGCTGCTCCAAAATCACTATAACGCTCCCCTCTTACTGTTCCGTTTATGAGCCAGTTGTCAGTAGCATTCAAACTTGCATCAAAATAAGCACCGTAGTTATACCTATTAAATGTGCCTGCATTTTCTGCTCTCAAACCTGGGAATGAGTTGGCACCTTCACCTTCATAAGAAGCTTCATCACCTGCTATGATTTTATAAGTTTCTTTTCTTATTTCTGTACCAAAGCCAATGGCAAAATCGTCAGTAAGACTCTTACTCATATCAAAGTTGCCCACAAAATGATAGAATCCATAACCTCCCGGTCTGAAAGCCGTAGGGCTTGATTTCAACAAACTACGATTTACGGTATTATTTACAGAATACAACTGCTGGTTTCCACCTACGGTGAAACTCATATCTTGAGTCCATCCATTTGTTTTTCTTTTGAACCCTATAGTACCATTAAAGTCTGTAAGACTTCCTTCAAAAGTGGGTTCATAACCGATATAACCTTCATACAAACCCGCAGCTTTATCTACTTCGAAAAGTTCTTGTACTCCGGCACCACCATATCCACTTCCTGTATAATCAGGAGCACCAGGTACTCTTTCATGTAAAAGGCCATGCTCAATTCTCCAGTATGGTGTACGGAAGTTGGCATTACTGTTTACCTTTTTAAGTATTACAGCAGCATTGCTATAAAAATCAATATCATCATTGAGTGGAACGCCTAAATTATACAAGAATTTAGAAGCGGTAGTAGCACCAGTACCATTATCATTATTTGCATCCGGGTATACTTTCAAATATCTTGTTATGGCATCATCCGTTTCTGGATCACCACCAAAAGTTGCAATTTCTGTAGCTAAGTCAACAGTACCGGAGCGCAGAGCATTGTCCTGTTGGCTCAATGCAATGGTATAGTTTAAAAATCCACGTGCACCCAGGTTGGCACCACTATTATAAGACAAGCCATAGTTTGTACCATCCAATTTGTGTGTAGTACCCGTGTTGAATGTAAGACTGCTATACTGATAACGATCTTTTAACGTAATATTCATAACACCTGCAATGGCATCAGAACCATACTGTGCAGAAGCACCATCTCTAAGTATCTCCACATTTTTGATGGCATCAACAGGTATAGCAGAGATGTCTGGTCCTGTTTCACCACGGCCGGGTGAAAACTGAACATATAATAATGAACTTAAATTTTTTCTTTTGCCATTTATAAGAATCAATGTACGGCTGGGGCCGAGGTTTCTGATTTCATAAGGGTCTAACAAAGTGGATGCGTCATTTACCGGTGTGTTTACGGTGTTGAAAGATGGCACCCTATACTGCAATTGTTTGTCAAAAGTAGTTTGACCTGTGCTGCGAAGTGTGGCAGCATCAAAATTGTCAATGGGCAGTGGCGAACTTGTAACTGACCTTGGCAGTGAACGTGTACCTACCAAAACCACATCTCCAAGATCTGCGGCTGCGGGCTGTAGTGCCACATTAATTACTGACTGACCATTTACTGATACCAACTGCATAGCGTATCCAACATAGGAAACCTCCAGTTGATCATTGTCCATAGCCTGCACTGTGGCGGCTCCGGTTGAACTTGTTACTGCGCCTGAGCCTCCAGATTTTACCCTTACCGATACCCCACTCAAAGGGCTGCCGGTACTGGCATCTGTAACATTGACCGTAACTGATTTTTTTTGTGCTGATACAGACTGCACCATAAGGCACAATACTGCCAGAACCAACAGTTTACAATACTTCATGATTTTTGAAATTTTTTGTTTGGGGGCAAATTAGTGGTTTGACTGATAAAATTTAACATTTTTTAAAATCTGTGTATAACCTGTGATAAGTGGTAAAGTTATATAACAAAAAAAAGCCAGAGTTATTTATAAATAAATATTTTAAACATACTTGAACCCAAATCTATACTATGCTTCATCGCATTTTTTTATAAAAAAAGCCTGTGCAGTTAAACACAGGCTTTGATTCCTCTACATAAATCTTACTTACCACATATTCTATTTCTTAAAACGGAATATATCTTTCACAAATACTAAGTGATAATCAAAAATATCAACAGCAGTTCTTAGTGCTGTACAGAAAGATTTAATTGTAGTTTTTGATTATTCTGTAATAGATCTACATAGTACAATCCATCTTTTAAATCACTTACGGGTATATGAGCAATATTGATTCCTGCATTGAGTTTTATTGACTTTATAAACTGGCCATTATGCGTATAAATATTTACAATAGTTGCTGACAATTGATTTGTGTTTTCAATCTTTAGGTGCATGACTGATGAAACCGGATTTGGTAAAATAGTAGCACTAAAATTTGATGTAACTGATGATGACGACTGCTCATCTGCCAAACTATTATTAATTGATTTTGGACTTGATACCAACAAAGAAGGATCGCCAAAAATTGTCCATGTATCAGTCATTTCCATGCCGGCCTTACCATACCGATCATTCATTTTTACAAGACCGTTGAAAGTAACTCCACCAAATGTTCTTTTGATATTTGTTTTAAAACTTTCTGCAAGTATGCTATCCATTTCATCCTGCCCATACATTGGTGGATCCCATGATTGATTGATAGTTGACATAATAGTAGCAACTGCACCGGTATTTTTCCCATCTTTTGTAGAGCGCAACCAGGTTTCTGCAAAGCAAGGCCCACCAACCCTATCAAACTCACCATTTACACAAGCTACAGAAATAATAAATGGTAATTTATCATAGTTTGTGAGTGCTTGAATATCCGTGTTATTGAATCCGGTTGTGCCAAATGAGGTAGGGCCACCATGCCCTGTATAATTGATAATGCCCGCACCATTGTTGATTTCTATTGAAAGGTCTGTATTCTTAGGATTGCCTTGTTTGTCCACACCACCGTTTTGGGTGCCATCATATAATTCGCTAACAGCTGCATATTTATAATTCATTAAAAGGCTTCTAATTTTTCGCTCATGCTCCCAGTCAAATTCATTATTATCTCCGGGGCCCTGATCACTGCCTATGCAAATACCATTAAGTCTCCAGGATGAATTTGAAACAAAATTCCTTTCATAATTTATTGACCTGTCCACTTGGGTTTTTACATGGTCAATTGTTTCCGCAGAAAAACGACCAATGATTAAATCAGGATACCTGTCATTACCTACTTGATAGGAATATGCAACATCACTTGGTCCGGATTTTAATTTCATTGGTGGTATTTGAGGAGCATCTCCTACCAATAGCACATAAGCAATTTTTTTTGTTGCATACATATTGCCAATATATGCTTTGATAGCTTCTGGAGTAGTGCCCGCAGTAGCTACATCAGTCAAAATAACATTCAGTCCATTTTGCCTTTTCCAATTTACAAATGGCTGCATGGCTGACATAAAAGGTTGGTAACACAATATAAGCATAGAACCTCTTTCTCTTACTTCGTTTGAAGCCAAAGCCCTTTCATATCCTGAGTTACTAAAGTTTAAAAACTGATTGTTATAGATTGAAAAAAACTCATCCGCATTTTCAAATGCATTACTAATAAAATTCAGCTGCTTATTGCTAATGCTTTTTAGCTTAATGCTAATTTCAATTTCATTATAATGTCTTAATATTTTGCTTACTGCGTTATACTGCAAAGCATTTAAAGTAAAGCGCTGCCCATGTATTTGTCTTAAATCATATTGCTCTTCTAACTGTGCCACTTTAGCAGGATAAAATTTATCTTCTTTGTACCATTTTCCAAATTCATAAGGCACCTCATTGGGATTGACTGTACGAATCAGGTTTCCTTTAGATGGTGCAATGAGAACCTGTCGTTCATCAGTATATTTTGTTGAAATAATACTAACAGAAGCTATAGCATTTTTAGGTATTGCAAAAGAACCACCATAGCCTACTAATGCAGGCGCTCCTTTCTCTAAAATAGCAGTAGCATCGGGCATTTCAACCTGATAGTACGTTTGGCCGTCAATGTTTACAGATTTTTTAGCTACCTCCGGCAACTGTATTCGAACATGAATTTCTCCGGGATCATTTTTAAGAATGTTGTAAACAGGCCTAGTAACCTGTGCATTGATTTTTGTTACACATACTGAAGCCAGCACTAGTAACATGTGTTTAAATGTTTGTTTCATGATGCAAAATTTTTGTGTAATGTAGTTATGAAAAATGATTAAAAACCAAAATGACAAAAAAGTTGCAAAAAATGTTTATATGGTTCTATCGATTGCTTGATTGCTTCTTTTGAAACTATTCTATTTTATAAAAACTTGGTGGAACGCTTTACAAAAAAATGGACTATTCGTACCAATAAAAAAAACAGGCTATTACACCTGTTTTTTCTAAGTTATGTTTATTTAAATTATTTCACCATTAATCGAACGGCTTGTTGATTACCATTATTCATTACTGTAAGTATATACATACCTGACATTAACTGAGGCAAATGTAAACTAATGATTTTTGATGTACCCATAGCATCAAGTAAGATCTGCTCTTGTTGAACAATATTGCCGGACATATCTGTAACTGCAATATTGATTGTGCCAATGCAAAATTCAGCACATTCAAGTTTTAATGAAGCTCCAGAAAGTACCGGATTTGCAGTTTTCAACTGAAATATTTGTTGCTTTATTGATGATGCCAAAAAAGTTTCTATAGTGGAATATCGTATTTGATTTTCAAGATCGATGGACTTTATACGATACAATACTTTTCCCGAAAAGCTACTTGCATCAGTAAATTGATATGTATAAACATTGTTGTTGACTTGAAGCGGATTTGCAACCTCTCCAATGTCAGTATAGTTTCTTCCATCTATACTTCTTTGTATAACATATTTTATTACATCCGTTTTTTCTTGCTCCACCGCCCATTGTAGCAATGCTTTTTTATTGCTTTCTGAAACTTTAAATGAAATCCATTGAATGGGTAATAGATTATCCACTGTATATCTCATTTCTACTGATACTGTGTCTGCTGCATCCAGAATATTTTCTATGCGATATCTGATGATACTGTTACCTTTTTTCCCCACCGCATTAAAGTCTGTTTGTAATCCAAACAAACCTTCCATTACCACTTCGGGAATGATTCCGTTTGCTTTGATATTTTCAGGCTTGCTTACTAAAGATGAAGTGGAATAACAATTGGTAACAAAGCAGAAATTACTCTCATGGCCTGTAGCCTGACTAACGACAGTTTTTACTACCCTTATTTTTTTAGCTGTATTACTATTATTTTTTACATTAAAATCAAATTTTACTTCGCTATCTATTTCGGGAAGTACAAAATCGTATGCTGCTAATGCAAC
The DNA here is from genome assembly GCA_937892395.1 of uncultured Parafilimonas sp. Taxonomy (GTDB): domain Bacteria; phylum Bacteroidota; class Bacteroidia; order Chitinophagales; family Chitinophagaceae; genus CALAGJ01. The sequence continues at coordinate 93 of CALAGJ010000024.1, read as the reverse complement.
AGTATTTGAAACAGGATCAATAAGCTGCAATTGTGCATTCAATCGGGAATGTAATGCAACAATGAAAAATAATATTATAAATTTTTTCATGAT
>CALAGJ010000023.1 GCA_937892395.1 uncultured Parafilimonas sp. | reverse complement strand
GCTGCAGCCTTTGAAACCTCTCAACAACGTAAAGCTGAAGCTTTGAAACGTTTAAGTGTAGTAGAAGCTTTTCGTGAAGCAAATTCACATATCGTAAATAAGCCTGAATGGATGGTGATGCAGTATATTCCTGTAATACCCCCTGAGTTACGTCCTTTGGTTCCATTAGATGGTGGTCGTTTTGCTTCATCTGATTTAAATGATTTATATCGTCGTGTGATTATCAGAAATAATCGTTTAAAACGTTTGTTAGAAATTAAAGCCCCCGAAGTCATTTTACGAAATGAAAAAAGGATGTTGCAAGAAGCTATTGACAGTTTAATGGATAATTCACGTAAATCAAATGCAGTAAAAGCAGAAGGTGGTCGTGCATTAAAATCATTAAGCGATGTATTAAAAGGAAAGCAGGGTCGGTTCCGTCAAAACTTACTTGGTAAAAGGGTTGATTATAGCGGACGTTCTGTAATTGTTGTAGGTCCTGAATTGAAAATGCATGAGTGTGGTCTTCCAAAAGATATGGCCGCCGAGCTTTTCAAGCCATTTATTATCCGCAAGCTCATAGAGCGAGGTGTGGTAAAAACTGTAAAGAGTGCCAAGAAATTAGTCGATAAAAAAGAAGCTGTAATTTGGGATATACTTGAGAACATTTTACGTGGTCACCCTGTAATGCTCAATCGTGCTCCTACACTACACAGGCTCTCTATTCAGGCATTTCAGCCAAAATTAGTAGAGGGTAAAGCAATACAATTGCATCCTCTGGTAACTGCGGCATTTAACGCTGACTTTGACGGTGACCAAATGGCGGTGCACGTACCATTGAGTAATGCAGCAATATTAGAAGCTCAGCTCTTGATGCTTTCATCACACAATATCTTAAACCCACAAAATGGTACTCCAATCACACTTCCATCTCAGGACATGGTGCTTGGTCTATACTACATTACGAAGGGAAAAAAATCGACAGAAACAGAAAAGATAAAAGGAGAAGGAAAAGCGTTCTATAGCATTGAAGATGTTGTAATAGCTTTTAATGAAAGAGTTGTTGATTTGCATGCAAACATCAGAGTGCGTACCATAGTGCGTACCAATGAAGGTGTATTAGAAAGAAAAGTTATTGAAACTACAGTTGGTCGTGTGCTCTTTAATCAACATGTACCTAAAGAAGTAGGATATATTAATGCATTATTAACTAAGAAAAGTTTACGTGAAATCATTGGTGATATCATTAAGATAACCGATGTGCCAAAAACTGCAAAATTCTTAGATGATATCAAGCAACTAGGTTTCAGAATGGCATTTAAAGGTGGTTTATCATTTAGTATTAACGACCTGATCATACCAGAAATGAGACAGGAGTTGCTGGATAAAGCAAAAGTAGAAGTGGATGAGGTTTGGGAGAATTATAACATGGGCCTTATCACAAACAATGAGCGTTATAATCAGGTGGTTGATATATGGAGCCGAGTGGATACTTATATAACCGAATCACTCATACGTGAAATGCAAAATGATAAGCAGGGTTTCAACTCTGTTTATATGATGTTGGATAGCGGTGCAAGAGGTTCCAAGCAGCAGGTAAAACAGCTGGCAGGTATCAGAGGATTGATGGCAAAGCCACGTAAATCTGGTTCCTCTGGTTCAGAGATTATTGAAAATCCTATCCTTTCAAATTTCAAAGGAGGATTAAACGTATTGGATTATTTCATTTCCACACACGGTGCACGTAAGGGTCTTGCGGATACCGCACTTAAAACAGCGGATGCGGGTTATCTAACTCGACGCTTGGTGGATGTATCTCAGGACGTTGTAATTTCTGATGAAGATTGTGGTACATTAAGAGGCATAGCTACATCGGCATTAAAGGATAATGAAGATGTTATTGAATCATTGTCAGATCGTATAGTAGGTAGAACATCACTACATGATGTATTTGATCCTGTTACTGATGAGTTGATTTTAGAAGGTGGTTCTCCTATTAGTGAAGATATTGCAGAACAAATTGAAGAAGCAGGAATTGAAACTGTAGAAATAAGATCAGTACTTACTTGCGAAAGTAGGAGAGGTGTATGTGTAAAATGCTATGGTAAGAATTTAGCAACAGGATACATTGCTCAAAAAGGTGATGCAGTGGGTATTATTGCTGCACAATCAATTGGTGAGCCGGGTACGCAGCTTACACTTCGTACATTCCACGTGGGTGGTGTGGCAGGTTCTGCATCCATTGAGTCTGCACTTAAAGCTAAGTTTGAAGGTACTATCCAATTTGATGGTTTAAGAACTGTTGCTTCTGTAAATAATGAAGGTCAAAAAGTACAGATAGTAATAGGTCGTACCGGTGAGGTTCGTATAATGGATTTAAAAAATGATCGATTATTAATTACCAGCAATATCCCTTATGGTGCTACCCTAACTGTAAAAGAAGGTCAGCAAATAAAGAAAGGGGATACCGTTTGTACATGGGATCCATTTAACAACGTAATAGTTGCTGAAATGGCTGGTCGTATTGAGTTTGACAATGTAATTGAAGGAATTACCTATCGTGAAGAATCTGATGAACAAACCGGACATAGAGATAAAGTAGTTATTGAAACAAAAGATAAATCTAAGATACCAACTATTCGTGTAGAAGGTAAGGAGTCGAAGATGTACACTATGCCTGCTGGTAGCCGTATGGTTGTTGAAGAAGGCGAAGAGGTAAAAGCAGGTCAAGTGTTGGTGAAAATACCACGTGCCCTTCGTAAGAGCAGTGATATAACCGGAGGTTTGCCACGTGTTACAGAATTGTTTGAAGCAAGGAATCCAAGTAATCCCGCCGTAGTTTCTGAAATAGATGGTGTAGTTTCATTTGGTAGCATCAAACGTGGAAACAGGGAAATAATAGTAGAAGCAAGAGATGGTATTATTAAGAAATATTTAGTACCTCTTATACGTCAAATCTTGATTCAAGATGGTGACTTTGTAAAAGCAGGTACACCACTATCAGATGGACTTATTTCTCCAGCTGATATCTTAGCTATTAAAGGTCCGTTTGCCGTACAGGAATATGTTGTAAATGAAATACAGGAAGTGTATCGTTTGCAAGGTGTAAAAATCAATGACAAACATATTGAGGTTATTGTAAGGCAGATGATGAAAAAGGTGGAGATTGTGGATGCCGGAGATACAAAATTCTTGGAAGAGGATTTGTCTGATCGTTTTGACTTTATAGAAGAGAACGATGGAGTAATGGATAAAAAGGTTGTAACTGAACCCGGCGATAGCACAAAATACAGACCAGGTCAGATTATTACACTTCGTGAAATGAGGGAAGAGAATTCATTACTACGTAGAGGAGATAAAAGGTTGTTGGAAGTGCGTGATGCACAAACTGCAACTGCAAGACCTGTGCTTTTAGGTATCACAAAGGCGTCACTTGGTGTGCAAAGTTGGATTTCAGCGGCTTCATTCCAGGAAACTACAAAAGTATTAAGTTCTGCTGCCATACACGGCAAGCGTGATGATATGATGGGATTGAAAGAGAATGTAATTACAGGCCATTTGATTCCTGCGGGAACTGGTATGCGTGAATTTGATAATATGATAGTTGGAAATAAGGAAGAATATGAGCTGCTAAGTACGGCTCGTGAAGCCATGAGTTTTGATGAATTTGAATAAGATTCAACAACTTCGTATCTACTCATTTACTGAATAGAAAATATGTAAAGGCTGTCTCAAAAGGACAGCCTTTTTGCTTATCTGGAATATAAATTTCTTAGTACATTTTCTTCCTGAGTGGTGAACACTTGATGCTTCATCGCCTTCCAGTTTTTGATGGCAAGCATTAGTTTGTCAAATGGAATTTTTCTATGATTGATGGTGCCCCCTTGCACAAATGGTGGCATGTATTTTCTAATCAAATTTCTATCAACCACACTACAACCCATATCAATCAAAGTGCCTGTGTTGATGGTTGTTTGAATGGCAGTTCTGCAATAATCCCCCATGATCATACCACATTTTTGTGATACAGGCTCATACATTTTTTGCAATGGATTCCACAGCTCTACTATGCCGCCATCATTTTTTACATTACTGTTTGTAGTGCCAGCTCCTAAATTACACCACTGTCCTATTACGCTATCTCCCAAATAACCATCATGTGCTTTATTGCTGTATGATTGTATGACTGCATTTTTTATTTCTCCACCCGCTACTGCTTGCTTTCCTAAGCTGACCGGTCCATAGATTTTTGTACCCATTTTAAGGACTGCATTTTCTCCAATAGCAAATGGTCCTCTAATGGTGCATCCTTCCATTATCAAGGCATTCTCCCCAATAAATACTGGCCCGGTTTCATCATTTATTATACTGTTTTTTATGACAGCATTCTTAGCCATTATTGTATTCCCATCTTTAATATATGCAGAACCCAAAAATTTGGATAGCATGTTCATGTCTTCTCTAATCCATGCATCATTATATTGAAATACATGCCAGGGCTTTTGTATAACAGTACAATTGCCTTTTAATTGATTTTTTTTGATGTTTAGATTGGCATTTGTTGGTATTAATGGATGGATGGATGATGCTACAATTTGATCATCATGTAGCATTATTTCACCGGGTTTTAGTGCAATAATCTGCTCCATTACTTCAAGACTACATTGCAAAGCAGCATCTACCCAAATGCAATATCCAGATTCAGATGCCGGATACAATTGCTGTAGTAAAGGAGTAGTCTGAATGCATATATTTTCATCCCCAACAAATAATTTCCATCTTTCTTCCACAGACCAAATGCCACAACGCAATTCCGCATTGGCACGACAACTATTTAATGGATAAAGCTGATCTCTTTGGTGATTATCATATAATATAATTGTCATAAAAAATTTTTTGTAAACGTATAAAAATATTGAATGCTTTGAATGCTTTTATTTGCCCACTTTTTAATCATCATGCATCATAGAAATTACTACATGAAATTATTATTTTCCTTTATTGTTCTCCTCTGTTTTGCAGGATGTAGTAATGATAAAAAAGAGAACAAGAAATTACCATTGCATGATGAACTTCATCCTACATCATTTACTTTCAGAACATTAGAAAATGATGAAGCATTAGGCTATAGAAAACAGATTGAGCAACTGTATGATACTTTACTTGGAAATACAGGATTTAATGGTAGCATTGTAGTGGCTAAAAATGGCCAGATATTATTTGAAGATTATCGCGGATATTCAAATTTTGATACAAAAGATACAATGACTGCCGAAACGCCATTGCATCTTGCATCTGCCTCCAAAACTTTTACTGCCATGAGCATTTTAAAGCTCTGGGAGGAGCATAAGCTTAGTCTTAATGATAGCTTGCAAAAATATTTTAAAGGATTTCCATATAAAGGAATTACGATACGCAGCCTTTTGTGTCATAGAAGTGGCTTATCCAATTATCTACATGCTATGACTGAGTGGAATCAGGCTACCAAAATGACGAACAAGGATGTGCTTAACTATTTTGTCGAAAAACAACCCACTATTGCATGGCCTGCAAATACGCATTTTAATTACTGTAATACAAACTATGTGTTTCTTGCACTTATCATCGAGCAGGTAACGGGAAAATCATTAAAAGAGTATTTTAGTGAAACCATTTTTGAGCCTTTAGGTATGAAACACAGCTATTTGTTTACCATAGCAGATACATCGAAATATATACCCACTCTAAGTGTAAATAAGCCATTTTTGATGGATGCTTTTGATTGTACTTATGGTGATAAAAATGTCTATAGCACACCCCGAGATCTTTTACTTTGGGATAAGGCAATATATGAGCACCGGTTTCTCCATAAAGAAACAACTGACATGGCTTTTACTCCCATGAGTAATGAAAAGGAAAGCATGCATAACTATGGTTTGGGCTGGCGGCTCTTTTTCTCCAATGGAGATACATTGGTGTATCATAATGGCAAGTGGCACGGCAGCAATATATTATTTAACCGATGGGTGCAGGACACAGCTACTGTAATAGTGATTGGGAATAAAACGAATTATAATATATATGATATGAAAATGGCTGGAAGCATTTTTACAGGACACTACGACACAACTAGTTTGGGGGAATAAAGGAGGAACAAATGGCAAAAAAATGGCTCCAATTTTTCTAATATTTTATGCAATAGTTTGAAACTATAAAGAACATAACCTATTGCGAAGTCAGAGACTTCGCAATAAAAAACCCCATGTAAACACATAGGGTTTCTAAAATCAAAACCAACCTCTACTTAATCTATTGTAATTTCTTTTGGGGTAAGTTTTATTTCCTCTTTTTTTGGAAGATACACTTGCAAAACACCATTTTCATACTTTGCAGCTATGCCATCTGCTTTAATCTTTTCACCTACAGTAAAACTTCTTGTAAAGCTTTCATAATAAAATTCTCTACGGTGTGTTTTGTATTTTTTTTCGTCTGACTGTTCTTTTTTTTCATAGCTGACAGACAGCAAACCATTTTCCAAATTAATTTTAAAATCCTCCTTTTTCAATCCAGGGGCTACTACTTCTAAGTGGTAGGCATCTGGTGTTTCATGAATATTTACCGGGGGCGTTTGTTTACCAGAATGAACTGGTAATTGAGTAAGAAATTCATCAAAGAATTTGTCAAAACTTTTGTTGAAATGAATTGGTAACATAATTTAATTTTTTAGTTTTTTATAATTGTTATAAAATGCCAATGTCCAAAACTCATTCCATTGGCTTTTTTACTGACATTAAGGCATACGATGTCGTTTTATAAAGACAGGATGTCTTTTTCAAACAAGTATCTTAGATAAAATGCCAATTTATAGGTGTAGAAAATTGTAAATGCAATTAGATTTGAAAATCAAAAATCATCTTTATAACTCAAAATAAGAAAATGAAGCAAGTATATTTTATCTTCATTCTCCTGTGTTTTAATGTTGTGGTATCAACAGCACAATGTGATTTTACGCCTAATGTAGTACCTAGAAATTTAGTATTATGTCCGGGTACTGAAGATACCCTGCGTACTACAGAATTGTATGATAGTTATCAATGGTACAAGGGCAATAAATTATTAGAAGGAGAAACAAAGCCATATCTTATTGTATGAGCTGAAGGCACAACTGCTTTTTATAAAGTAGCCGCCATAAAAAATAATTGCACAGATACCAGTGCAAAGGTTTTGGTAGATGGATATGTGTTTTTGTTGCCCTATTATAGAATTGAAGGAGAGCTCAGTTATGACCCTCAGAAAGGAGTGTTTATAGGATGTGATAAAACGTCGGTACAATTAACTTATTCCTATTCTGCAAATGTGCAATGGTATAACGGTGATTATCCTATTGCAGGTGCAAATAATGCCCTATATAGTCCGATAAAATCTGGGGAGTATTGGGCCTGTGGTGCACCGGAGACCTGTCCCAATTATATTTCCTGCGATAGCGCATTTGGTCCCACTATTTTCTTTAATAAAGTCATTCCTGTAATTGTAGAAAAAGGAGATAGTCTGATTGTAACAAAAGGGAATGGACATCAGCAAAAATATATACAATATAGATGGTTGTATAATGGAAAGATTATTCCCGGAGCCACTGGTGCTGCTATTTTACCTGCAAAGGCTGGGGCATATCGTGTAAGTGTGCAGGATGAGTTTGCATGTAATGGCATTTCAACTGTTTTTCAGTACTATCAATCATTGCACGAAGTGCAAATAAAAATTACACCCAATCCTGCATCTGATCTTGTGCAGATATCCTGGCGTGGAATTGATGAAAATTTTAGGATACGCATTGTGGATGCATTTGGAAAATCATGGTATGATAAGCAAATGGGTAGTTATATTTTCTGTAATATTCATATACAAAAATGGCCCAGCGGAAGTTATTATGTGAACATAACCGATGGTAAAAACAATATTTTGCATGGGCAATTTATGGTGCAGTAAATCAGGGATAACTATTGATGGATTTTCTTCAACAAATGGCATGATGCATACATGGATCATGTCCGATTTTTGTTGCAAAAGATGAATTTTACTTTCATGTATTTCGGGTGAATATCTTTACAAACGAAACATAATAAAACATGAGTGAAAGAAAAGAGCGGTTTACTGTATCTAGACGAAAGAAAATATTAGAGAGAATAAAAGAAACAGGTGAAGTTTTAGTGAGTGCATTGAGCAAAGAATTTGATGTAAGTGAAGTAACTATACGCAATGATTTAGAACATTTAGAAAGAAAGAATTTACTCATAAGAGCAAGAGGCGGTGCCATACATTCAGAAATAAATGTAGGCATAGACCAACGGCTTGCTGAAAAAAATAAATTACATACCTCCGAGAAAATTGCGATAGGAAAAAAAGCAGCATCGCTGATAAATGATGGAGATACAATCATCATAGACAGTGGTTCTACAACTGCTGAAATTATAAAAAATTTAGGTGGATTAAAGCAGCTCAATGTAATCACTAATGCCCTCAATATTGCCAATGCATTAATGGCATATCCTAACATGAATATAATCATTCCGGGAGGTTATCTAAGACAAAATTCTATGAGCTTAGTGGGCCCTTTGGCCGAAAAAAACCTACGTGGTTTTTATGTAGATAAGCTATTTTTAAGCACCGATGGGTTTGATACAAAGCAGGGCATCTTTACACCAAATATTGATGAAGCACATTTGAATAGCATGATGATTGAAATAGCCAAAGAGGTAATATTAGTAACTGATAGTAGTAAGTTTAAGCGCAAAAGTTTGGCCTTTATTTGTACCATTGATAAGATCAAAACTATAGTTACTGATAGTGCCATTCCTGATGATGATAGAAAGAGATTAGAAGAAGCAGGAGTGCAAGTGTTGATTGCCTAATTATTCACTCAGCAATACAATTGCAATAGCCGCCAGTACCAATCCTGCTAATAAAATATTGCCCGGCATTATAGCATAAATAATCAAGGACAAGATGATTGTAATAACAGGTGATAATCCTGTAAGAGGCACTACCACTATGGCTTTGCCATGTCTTAAAGCATATACTAAAGTGAGTGCGCCAATAGAATTGAGGACATGAATGAGTGCTGCTAACCAAGGCCCTTTAAAACCCATATTGATGGGTGTGGAAAAATCTGTCATACCAATTGCAATAGGTGATAATGCAATACCAGCTATACACATATACATAAAAATGCTTTCAGCTTTCATGGTGTTGTTGCTAAACTTCATCACATAGGCTTGCAATCCCCACATTATAAAAACAATAATTGATAATATGATCCAGTTATTTGATGATGTAGTGCTTTCAGATAGTTTTGGATTTGCAAGTAATACTGCCGCTATCAATGCAATAAAAATTCCTACCCAATGTTTTTTTGTGGTTTGCTCTTTTAAGAATATAACAGACAGAAAAATAGTGAGTACAGGAAATAGTGATATTAAAGGAAATACAATATAAGCTGGTCCTTCTTTTAATGCTTCAAATAATATGAGCTGCCCTCCTGCACCTAATAGTCCAACTGTCATTCCTAAAAATATGGAACGCTTATCTGTTTCTGGTTTCCATCCAATTGCATATAGCGCCACCAATGCACAAGGTATCATGGTGATGCTCCATACTACATAGCCCAATGTGGCGGGAAATCCTGACTGTTGAGGTATTTCTATAAATGCTCCCCATACACCCCAAAATACGGTTGTGATGATGGCATATATAAGCCATAGTTTGGACGATTTAAACATGAAAGTGTAATTTATTTTGATTAGTCAAGTTTATTAGTAATATACTTTGTATAAGTCATTCAGTAAAAAAAAGGTATTGGCTTATACAATGTTTAAGAAAATTGAGGGGACAAAAATAATTAAAAAAAAGATTTAATAAATTTTAATATATTATTATTTCTTTCGATATCTTTGCTTTTTAATTTTATTTTTATTATCAGCGAAACAATTTTAAAGATTATTTCATTTATGAAGCTATATTTTAATCTTGAATTACAAAAATGCTCACCTGTTATTATGAAACAAATTTGCATGGCAATTTGCATAGTGAGCGTGGTATTTGCTACGGCGCAAACAAAAACCGTTTCAGGAAAAATTTTATCACAAAAAGATCAATCAATTATATCAAAAGCAACAATAAGCCTTCCGGGCAATAAAAATTTAGCTGCTGATGAGGATGGGACTTTTAGTATCAGTTTGCCACCAGAAAAAATTGTAATTACAGTATCGGCCGTAGGCTATGTAACTAAGCAAGTGGAGGTGGCAGCACTTGAAAACAATATCATTATTTATTTAGTGGAAGCAGATAAATTATTGAACGAAGTAGTGGTAGTTGGGTATAGTGATAAAAAAAGGAGTGAGCTTACAAGTGCTGTAACTGTTGTCAATGCTGATAAACTCAAAGATGTAACTACAAATAATGTTGGTGCAATGCTGCAGGGCAAAGTAGCGGGTTTGCAGGTTGTCAATAGCTCAGGTGTGCCGGGGGCCTCTGCAGAAATTAGACTTCGGGGGGTATCATCGGTCAATGCTGCTCAAAGCCCTTTGTTTGTTGTAGATGGCATCATTGGTGGCAATTATGATCCAAACGATGTAGAATCAATTACTGTATTGAAAGACGCAGCTGCAACTGCAATGTATGGATCGCAAGCAAATGCAGGCGTAATTTTGGTTACGACAAAAAAAGCTAAAACAAACAAACCATTATTTGAAGCTAGACTAACAACAGGACTACGCACCCCGGACTATGGAAGTATGGTGCTGATGAATGGGCAACAATTATATGATTATCAAAAAGAATTTTACAGAGATTATATTCCCGGCACGGATGAAAATTCTTATAAAATCGATTTGCTAAAATTTTATGCTGAAAGGCCTCGAAGTTTAGAATCACAGAATTATAGCTGGACTGATGCAATTTTTAAACCCGCACTTTTGCAAAACTACTATGTGAGTGTGAGTGGCAAAACGGAGAAGTCTGACTATTATTTGGGCGTTTCTTATTACAATGAAAAGGGCACTTTTTTAAATACAGGTTTTGAACGCCTCAATCTCCGTGCAGGGGCAACACTTCGCATTAGTAAAGCAGTTTCATTTACTAATAATATCAATATTAGCGGGGTTAATGGAAGAAGTTACGATTATAATGATGTGTATTATGCATACCTTAATTTACCTTGGGATAATCCCTATGATAGTGCTGGCAATGCAATATATGTAGATGGAAATTCTACATTTAAGTGGTGGAGTAGAGATAAAGTAAATCCTATTCATACCATTGAACATTCAGATCATCCTTACAAAGGCTTTGATGTAAATTATGATGCAAATCTCAGTATTAAAATCAATGAATGGTTAAGCTTTGCAACTACAAACAGGGTATCCGCAGATTTTAGTAAGAGTACAAATTTTTATTCTCCGGAAGTTGCTGGTCAGTATAGTGGCACAGGTTTTTTAGACGAACAGGCTATTTTAAATTATGGGGGCATATCAAACAATTTATTTAAAGTAAGTGTCAAAAAGGGGTTGCATCAAATTAGTGGACTTGCAGGTGTAGCATTTGAAGGTGGTAAAACTGAAGTACTTGGTGGAAGTGGCCGTGGTTTGCCCTTGGGTTTAAAAGTACTAAATGTGGTGAGTAGCAATATTGGTGTGAATGGATATAATGATCAGTCTGCATTGCTTTCATTTATATCTCAAGCTAACTACGGTTATGCAAATAAATATTTCCTTTCGGCATCATATAGAGTAGATGGAAGTACCGCATTTCAAAAAGATAAACGCTATGGGTCTTTTCCCGCAATTTCTGGCGCTTGGCTGGTGACAAATGAACCATTTATGCAGTCTATAAAAGCCTTTAATACCATAAAGTTCAGAGCAGGATATGGCGTTACAGGCACACAAGATATTGGTGCTTCACGTTATCTTGGTTTATATTCTCTATCTACTCAATACAACAGTCAAAGTGCAGCCACACCATTACAACTTGCCAGTCCGGGTTTAACATGGGAAAGTAAATACCAAACAAATATTGGACTTGATATTGGACTGTATGAACGAATCAATCTGTCTATAGATATATATAAAAACCTCACAAAAAATTTATTGCTACAAGTGTCTCAACCACTTTCTGTGGGTTTTGAAACCCGATGGGAAAATGCAGGCGAAATAAAAAACACCGGTGTTGAATTTGCTTTGAGTACCATCAATGTACAATCAAAACATTTTACATGGACAACAGATTTTAATATAAATTTTAATACAAATAAGTTACAAAATCTTCCAGCAGATTTTATCAAAACAGGAGCTTGGTCTATATCTCAAACCTATAACAGTGGCGGCAATTTGTATGAGTTCTATATGCCTGTGTGGCTGGGTGTAGATCCACAAACAGGAAGCCCTCTGTGGGAAAAAATACTCATTGATGATGAAGGTAAAGAAATAGGACGAGAAGCAACTAACCAGTATGCCGATGCCAGCTTTCAGAGAGTGGGTTCTGCATTGCCAAAATATCAAGGAGGCTTGACAAATACATTAACATATAAAAATATTTCGCTAGGTGTGCAAGTCTATTTCTTAAATGGAAATAAAGTATATAGCAATAACCTTCGCTTTCTCATGAACGATGGCAATGAGCCATATTACAATCAAATAGTATTACCTGCGGGTTATAGTATATGGACTCAACCGGGTGATGTAGCTTCAAACCCAAGCCCACAAAATGCTGCAAATGCACAAGAGGTATCTACCAGATATCTAAAAGATGGCAGTTTCTTATCCATTAGGAATATTAGCTTGTCTTATTCAATTCCTAATGCAATAGTAAAACGAATGTCCATGCAGCAGATTGTACTTTCCTTTTCAGCCGATAATGTTTATACGTTTACAAAATTTTTAGGTCAAGATCCTCAAACCACCATCACACCAGATATATATACTACTCCTGGGGTAAGTGATTTTAAGTATCCAAATAATAGGCAGTATTTGTTTAACATCAATATTCAATTTTAATCAGCAGAAATGAAAAAATTATTCAACATATCAGATAAAAGGGGTGATTTATTTATTACTATAGCTATGCATTTCATGCAATATTTCAGTATCAATTTCTCTTACGCTTTGCGTAATGAAAATTTAATAGATAGTAATAGAATATTGTACAGGTCATTAAAAGCTGTAAACTTTAAATTAGTAAAGCAATTTACCATTTTAATTATAGCAATTAATTTTAGTAGTTCATGTATAAAAGATGTGGCACCAAGTGATGCCATCACACCCGAAATACTTACAGGCACAATTGAAGGTCTAACCCAAGCAGTGAATGGGGCTTATGCATTATTCAAAGATCATGTACCATTTAATGGGACTGCGGATGATAACTTAATGTACCTCAGACAGTATTTTCAAATGAGTGATTTTTCGGGGGATGATTTTGCTTGTGCTCAGATAACTGAAGATCCATTTTATTTGAGTTTTTCACTAAGCCATACACCCACCCAAACTAATGCACGATATTTCTGGTACATTTCATACAAAATCATAAATGATTGCAATACTGTAATTGAAGCAGTAGAAAAAAATTCAAATCCAGATGTAGTTCGTCAGCAGTTATTAGGAGAATGTTATTTTCTGAGGGCATTTGCACATTTTAATTTAGTGCGCCTCTTTGCACGCCCATATACACAGAGTCCCTCAGGCCCTGGAATTATACTGCGCACATCATTATCCGATCAAGCTTTAAAACCTAGGGCTACAGTTTCAGAAACCTATGAACAAGTAATAGCTGATGCAGAAAAAGCAGCAGATTTAATGACTCAACCACGTGGTGTCAATTTTGCATCAAAAGAAGCAGCATGGGCTTTGCTTTCTAGGGTAAATCTATACAAAGAAGACAATGCAAAAGCTGCTGACTATGCAGATAAAGTGATTAACTCCGGTCGATTTTCACTAGCAGATGCAGATGCATTTCCTGAGCTTTTTAAAAATGCATTGGCATCATCAGAAACTATTTTCTGCATAGCATTTACCCAACAGGAAGATTATGGAAAATTTGGAAGCATAGCTTCTATGATGTATTCTGATGGCAATAGTGGATGGGGAGAGGAGTTTGCTTCTACATCTATTCGTGAAGTTATGTCTGAAGAACCGGATGATGTTCGTTGGTCTTATATAATGCCTTTAGAAGATGAAGATGGAAATATTGAAAAAAAGAACGGCATTGAAACCTATTATATATCGAAATTTTCATTTCAAGATGGCAGCCCTACACTTAGCTCTCCTGTTATGTTTAGACTGGCAGAAATGTACTTGAATCGTGCCGAAGCAAATGCAAAAATGGGTAATCAGCAAGATGCATTGGATGACTTAGATGCAATAAGAGTAAACCGCGGATTAGAAGAAAGTCTCTATGATGGTGTTTTGCCAAATGGCACTACACTGCTTGACATAGTTTTAAAGGAAAGACGCATTGAGCTTGCTTTTGAAGGCCACCGTTCGTATGATGTGTATAGAAATAATTTATCCATGAACAGAACATTCTGGGGTTATCATTTACCAGGCTTAAAAGAAACTGATGTTGATCTATCTAAGGAGCCAAAGGGGTATGCAAATATGGTTATAGCACCAACTGATTCACGCATCATATACTATATACCTATTGATGAAATACAAACAAATACTCTGTGTACACAAAATCCATAATTGAAATGAAACGAATAAAAAATATTATACAAATTTCTTTTGCCGTATGCTTATTTTTTGCTTCCTGTAAAAAGGAAAATAGTAAACCAGGACCCGATGCATTTTATACCGTTTCTATTGATGGATTTAATGTAAGTTTTATTAATCAGACTGTAGGTGCTGTTTCTTACAACTGGGATTTTGGAGATCAGGGCGCCGGCGCGGACAATTTCAGCATAGAAACGACGCCCACTCATACTTATGACAGTACGGGCACCTATTACGTGCAATTGATTGCACAAAATGGTTGCGGCCTGGATACTTTTTTGCTCGAAGTGGTAATAGAAGGCGATGCACCCATTGCGGCATTCAGCAGCGGAGATACCACTTTATTCTGTGCACCGGCTATCGTTCATTTCACAGATGCTTCAGTTG
>CALAGJ010000022.1 GCA_937892395.1 uncultured Parafilimonas sp. | reverse complement strand
GCTGCTGATCTGTTTGAATGATTTCTGCATAAAATGCATGCTTGATATTTCTAGATTCTTCATCTGAATATATTCTGGTTAATGTGCGTGCCGGTGCCGGCATATCTAATGTGTCATCCGTTGGCGTATTTGGCAGTGAAATATTTGCTGATCCATTCCCAAATACATTATCAAATCCACCCTCTATATTTACTTGTAAGGGTACTGATACCGTATTGTCTCCTATTAAATTCCATGCATCCAATGTAGGTGTAAAGGGTGCATGTGTTGATAGCCCAAGTCCCATAAAATATGGCTCCTGTGGTCCTGCTTTTAATTTATTAATAAGAGCTGTTGTGTTAAGGCCAGGCCTCGTTTCTGTTTCATTTTTATGTACTGTATCTATACACCAGTATGGAGCATTTGGTGGTGCATCATAAGCATAACCATTATTGTCGTAGTAATAATCCCATGATATTTGACGCTCATGTTCACATGGTCCTACTTTACCGTAGTTTTCTGTTCTATACCCAAATGTATCAAAATACTCTGGTAGAAACTTATAATCTTCTCCAAGTGTAGAACGAATATCAACTAAATTATCAGTCACATTTGTAGCATCGGGTCTTTTGCCGCTTAAAAGAGATGTACGACTCGGACTACATAAGGTAAATTGACAATATGCATTCTTAAATAAAACGCCATGCTGAGCCAGTCTGGTAATATTTGGTGTGGGTACCTCAGGATTGCCGTAAGTATCAAATGCAATACTTAAATCATCAACGCTTATAAAAATTACATTTTTATTCGTCTGTGCTTTTGTTATTATGGAAAAACATAAGGCTAATAAAGTTAAATAAAACTTATTCATTGTTCAGTTATTGATGTTTGCAATTATAACTGATTTTTATCCCAAAAAAGTCATTAGACTTTTTTAATTAGGGTAATTTTACCATAAAAACCGCTGTCGGCTCTCAATAAACCAATTTTTTTTCCATTTAATTTTTCAATGGTATTGTATAAAAAGCCCTGAAAATTATTGCTTGAGTAAGCATTGCCATCCCTCAGCCAGAAGTTGGCCATCATTTTGGTTTCTTCAATAAAAGCTAGTAAAGGATGGTGGCTGTTTCTGCCCGGTTTCTTTGGATTGTAGCCCCTGGAACCTCTTGCCTGCGTGCCGTACCGAGTAAAAATGATGGAATCTACATACAGTGTATAGTTATCAAACTGAAGGTTGCCGAAGAATCATTGGTAAAGTGGCGTAAAAACATCGTGATTTACTGTTGTATTGTGCTTATTGAAAAAGCGCTGAAAGGATTTACATCCAGCCATTTGATTAAATCCCCAACATTAAAACACTTTTTTAATCGAAACTCAATAACAGTAAGCTTTTTAGCCTCATTTTGTCTAATGGCCGCCATTAGAAAATTTTCTTATCGACTTTTTTTTGGGATGATGCAAAAGGTTGTACAAAAATTTCAACTTAGCCATCACAACTTCATGTGATGAACAATTTCATTTATATTCATTTGGGAAAGTGTTGGTGCTGTTCTTATTTTATGTTTATTCTTTCAATGTTTTTTTTGTAAATAATCCTTGCACAAAATTGAGATAGCCAATTACGTTTCCATCTTTTGTAATATGGTTATTAAAATCTCTGCCATAAGAAAAAGTGAGTACTTGATTAAAACCAATTGCCCATTGTGCATTGAGCAAATATTTATATACAAATGATGAAGATGAATTTGTTTTAAAAAGTTTTCGGCTTGTTGCTTCTGCGCTGATCAAAATTTTTTGATTGGAGGAAGTATATGCTATACGCAAACCATTGTCAAATGTATTGTAGCTTTTGGTATTGCCAGACTTATACCATTCGTCTGCATTGTTATAAATAAAACGGGAAAGCATGTACACACTAAATGTTGATTTGCCTGTATAGTCTTTACTATTGCCGTCCCACCCTGTGGTGAGCCAAAGCGCAGTATTTGTAAGACCAACATTTCCTGCTTTAAAATCGTCATACTTTGCCAATGTGCCTCCAGCAATATTTAAGAAAAATCCTTTTCGAACTGGTGTAATATTTTCGCTTAGTTTCTGAAGCGATTCTATTTCTAATTGATGCATTTCATCTGTCTCTTTTTTTGTGGCGTCCAATAGTTTGTTGTCTAATTCATCTTTTAAAGCAATTGCTACTAATATTTGATTTTCGATGGATATTGCTGCAACTGTATCTTCTATGGATGGATTTGTTTTTGACTGAATGGCTATTAATTTATTTTGGTAATCATTTATTTGCGCATCTACTTGTTGGTATACAATATTGTTTTCTTTTTTTATGGTAAGCAAACTATCATTTGCATCTAATAGTGTTTTTAAATGCTGATTGATACTAGAAACTTTTTGTAAATACCCACTGTCTTTTATGGCAGGTCTTATCAATGAAAATGAAAAACCGATACCTTGCTTTAATCCATTATAATTTTCATCTTTCTGAGAGAGCTGTGCATAGGAAAATGTGAGCGTTTGTAAGAAGGCTTTTCTATTACTGATAAAATCGGCATAGCTTATTTTTTTGTTGCTGAAAAGCCAAGCAGGAGCAATATCTATTGCAAATGAAACGGGCAATTGTGTAAAATTATCAGTGGCATTGCGCAGCGAAACCATTAAGCCTGTAAGGTCTGTAGGCTTTTGAATATCTGCGGGATTTACACCAAGAATGATGGAACCCGGACTTGCAGGAGCAGATAAACTATTGATGGATATGTCATCCAATGTGTTGTCCTCATTCTGCGCAGCAACAAAAAGAAAAAAAAATAAAAAAGTGCAGCAGGTGATAGTTCTGAAAATTAATATTTTCATATCAAATTAATTTTAGAGTTATTTCAAATAATGCATATCCATTGGTATAATCTGTTGTGGTGAGCCCTTGCTTTGCATTCCCGATTTGTTTTGCATTCTGCAATGAAAAACTTAAAGACAGTTCTTTGCTTTGTACAGCAGGATTTGGGGCAAGTGTGCATAGTAAAACGACCTCTTTTCCTTTTAGGACATTACCCAAACCCAGCCTAAAAGGTTGATCTGTTTTAAGTGGCTCGCCATCAGTATCCATTGGTGTATCCTTTTTGTCAATTTTTACTTTTGCTGCCTGAATGGCAGCATTTCCTGCATTGTATATCAGGCAAACATATTTTGTAGCATCATTTATTTTTACGAGGAAATTTTTTGCCGGCATTTGCTTTGATTTTAGCAGTGAAAAAATTTGATACAAGTATAAGCTATCTGTAAGGAATAAAGGATATAATATTAGGATGTGGTTGAGGATGATTCTCCAGCAAAACAGAAATTGACCTTCTTAGGACACCTGATTTGATAAAACTTCCATCTACACAACCCGAAAATTGTCAAAAAAAACACCAATGAGGTTCCTAATTGATATCTACTGTTAGGAATCAGTAGTAAAGCATATAATAAAAGGAGTAAAATCCTTATTTTTGCGCCCCCGATAAAAAAACGGGAATTTTATATGAGCGAAAACAATATTAATTCACAAAACGCTGATGAACAGGAGCTGGTTCCACAGGCAGAAAATGCCGTAGAAACCACTGCAGCGTCAACAAATGAACCTGTACAAGAAACCCCACAAACAGAAGCAGCACCAGCTGAGGTTGTTGTAGAAAGCAATGTTACAATTGAAGCACCTGTGGAAGAAACAGTGGCTGCACACGATGATTTTGACTGGAGCGTGGACAAACGTAATGTTTCCATCTACACACCGGAAGAAACTGAACGCTATGACAAAGTGTATGAAAAGACCTTTGTTGCCATTGAAGATGGTGAAATCATGATTGGAACCATCGTAGCCATTACAAATACTGATGCTGTTGTAAACATTGGTTTTAAAAGTGATGGACTTATTTCCTTAAACGAATTTAGAGATGCCAGCAAACCAGTAGTTGGTGATCAGGCAGAAGTAATGGTAGTGGAGAAAGAAGACCGCAATGGTAATCTTTTCCTGAGCCGCAAGCTTGCCCGTGTACACCGCTCTTGGGAAAAAATTGTTGAAGTACATAAAACTGGCGAAGTGGTTACCGGATTGGTTACCAGCAAAACAAAAGGCGGTTTGATTGTAGATGTACTTGGATTGGAAACTTTCCTTCCCGGTTCTCAAATTGATGTTAAACCTGTTACTGATTACGATCAGTTTGTTGGTAAAACAATGGAATTTAAAGTAGTTAAAGTAAATGAAACGATAAAGAACGCAGTTGTATCACACAAAGCACTTATAGAAAGCGATATAGAAGCACAACGTGCCGAAATCATAGGTAAGCTCGAAAAAGGCCAGGTACTTGAAGGTATTGTAAAAAATATTACAGACTTTGGTGCATTTATGGACTTGGGTGGTTTGGATGGTTTACTCTATATTACAGATATATCTTGGGGTCGTATCAACCACCCTACAGAGGTGTTGAAAATAGACCAGAAGGTAAATGTTGTTGTGCTTGATTTTGATGATGATAAAAAGCGCATCAGTCTTGGTATGAAGCAACTAACGCCACATCCTTGGGATGTACTATCTGAAACAATTGTAGAAAATGAAACTGTAAAAGGTAAGGTTGTAAATATTGAAGATTATGGCGCATTCCTTGAAATAATGCCAGGGGTAGAAGGTTTGGTACACGTAAGTGAAATTACATGGGCCAATACGCCAATTAATGCTAAAGAATACTTTAAGCTGGGCAATGAACATGAAGCTAAAGTAGTAACATTGGATAAGGAAACCCGCAAGATGAGCTTAAGTATTAAGCAACTATCTGACGATCCTTGGAATACCATTGAAGAAAAATTCCCAGAGGGAAGCAAGCACCATGTTATTGTAAAGAATCTTACACAATATGGCGTTTTCGTAGAGCTTGAGCAAGGTATTGGCGGTATGATACACGTGAGTGACCTTAGCTGGTTGAAGCGTTTCAATCACCCATCAGAATTTGTAAAAGCAGGTCAGGAAATGGATGTTATCATTCTTTCTATCGACAAAGAAAATCGTAAGCTTCAATTGGGTCATAAGCAATTAGAAGAAGATCCTTGGAATACTTTAGAGGAAACATTTGCTCCTGGTTCTGAGCATGAAGGCACTGTAACCCGCAAGGATGACAGAGGTGCGCTTATTCAATTACCTTATGGCTTAGAAGGATTTGCACCAAACAGACATTTGGTGAAAGAAGATGGAAAGAGCTTAGTTGTAGAAGAGCATGCAAGTTTTGTAATATTGGAATTTGATCGTCACGAGCATCGCATAGTTGTAAGCCATACCCGAATTTGGGAGCAAGCCAAAGCAGAAGAAGTTGAATCTGCAAAAAAAGAAGCACGTAGCGAAAGTGATAAAGCACGCAAGGCTGTAAAAACAATCCAAAACAAAGTAGAAAAAGCAACTTTGGGAGATTTGGGTGCACTTGCAGAAATCAAACAAAAACTTCAAAAAGCGGAGGACGCTACAAAATCTGATTCAAAAAAAGAATCAAAAACCGAGGCCCCAAAAGCTGATGACGCTGCTGCTGAAACAGAAGCATAGAACTAATAGTTTTGTTATTTTTAAGGCTGCCTACACAAAGGCAGCCTTTTTATTATGACATACTGATATGCTAAATGAATGATAAATCCATAAAGCTTGTAGTACATTTTATTTATTGACATAAAGCACAAAAAATTCAGAGTTCGATGTGCCAATTTATTATAAAAAACGAATTGCTTTGTACGGAAGTATTTTACATAAATTTTTTTAATTTTTAATTTTTGAAATTCTTCTGCTAAAAAATTAAGTTGAACCACTTTACTATATACCATTTGTATTTTGAATTTTCATAACAAATTCGAGTTTAAGATTTTGGTTAGATTGATAATATCCTGAATTGACCATTACACTTATCCTTATTATTGCACCGTGTCTGTATTTATTGATTTATTTTTTATTGGATTAGTTGGAGCTGCTATCAGTTTTGTAGGGCAGTTACCATTGGGAAACCTTGCTGTAACTGCTACACAGATTGGCACTGAAGAAAATGAAAAGAATGCATGGGAATATGCAATGGGCGTGGCTTTGGTGGAAATTATATATTTGAGAATATCCTTGAGTGGAGTAGGATGGTTGAGTGAAAATGAAGATTTTTTTATACTTATTCAATGGTTTACAGTGGCTGTGTTTGGACTACTAGGGTGTATAAGTTTTATTGCTGCTATAAAAGCTGCACCAGGCAAAAAAGGTGTACTAATTAATAACAATATGCCACGTTTTTTTTTAGGCATTACTATGAGTGCTGTAAATCCTGCACAAATACCTTTTTGGTTTTTTTGGAGTAGCTATTTGGTAACGGTGGAATTATTATCAAATTCTTCACTGGATTTTAATTGTTTTACAATTGGCGCCGGATTGGGTACACTGGCTGGTCTAGCATTATATATACATGGTGGGAAATGGTTAGTACAGCGTTATCAAATCAGTAATAAAACATTGAACATTTTTTTAGGTATCGTTTTTTTGGTATCTGCTCTTTTACAACTCATTAAGATATTGACTACGCATTAGGATTATCATTTTTAAAATGATTGCTTGGTCAATTTGTTGCATGTTTTGGTAATTTATAAACTATGAAACTTAAAAGCAAATAAAAGCTACAATGGATGCTGGATAGTCTTGTCAAAAAATGCCCTATCTGTGCATGTGTTGAGATCTATTTAAACAAAAATTTTCTTAAATAAGGTCAACCTATAATTTAGCAAACTATGAAGTTCAAATATTTTATTCTACAGGCTATCATTCTATTATCGACTCATCTATATTCATTGCCTGCGCAGGCAGGTGAAAAAAATGATAAACCACTTGATAAAGCTGGTCTATACAATACATTGGAGCAAATGAATTATAGGATAAATGCCGATTTACCAGAAAAGCCCGAATACTGTGATAGCTTAGCAAATAAAATGATTGAGTTGGCAGAAACCAGCAGAGATCATGAGGCTATATGTTTGGTTTATCACTACTTAAGCCATCAATATTTGAATTATGGGGGGCTTAGAAATAATTTGGAACTTGCTGAACTATATACAAAAAAATATGAAACTGTAGCTAAAAATTATAACTTAGAAAAGTATATTATAATCGCTCAACTTAGACGTGCCAGATTATGCAGGGCTTATGATAAATATGATAAAGCTCTAGAGTATAACAACATCGGTCTTTCTAATGCTATAGAATATGGGAACGACAGCCTCATCAGTCTTTGCTATAGCAGTATATACAATACATGGATACAAAAGGACAATTATGTAGCTGCTTTTCAATCTCTACTAAGTGCAAGGGAATTTGCTGAAAAAAGTAAATCAACAGAGCGAATACTGCTTGCCATGGAGGATCTTGGTTCATTTTATTTTGACTTAAAAGAATTTGAAAAAAGTAAAGATATTTTTTTGAAGTAGAGCGCATAGGCTATAAGTCAAAAGAATGGGAAAGTGTAATGGTAGCGCAGCGCTCTATTGCATCAAATTATATAGAGCAAGATCAAAAACCACTTGCAATGAAGTTTTTTGATAAAGCATTGAATTTAGCAGATAGCGTAAATATGGACGGCTATAAAATCAATATATATTTTGACATCCTTAATTTTTTATTGAATAAAGAAAGTACCGAAAATGCACTAAAATTTTTTAACAATAAACCCAAAGCCAGATCCTTTCTTATAAATATTGGTGCGGAGTATGAAATATATAAACTTATGGGCCTTTACTATATGGAAAAAAGGCAATTGGATTCGGCTGGATACTATTACAAAAAATTTGAACCCTTTATGCTGAAGAATAATGATGACAACAACACCATTTTTAATCTCAATGCTGTAAGACAATATTATCAAGCAATAAAAGATTTGCCAAATGAACGTAGAATTTTAAACTACATGCAACACCTTGCTGATTCCACATTGAGTTTAGATGTAAAGGAAAAAACTTATATTGAATTAGATAGTTTTTATAGCCGCACAGGCAATTATGAACAAGCTCTATACTTTAATAAACTTGCTAATACTTACAGCGATAGCTTAGAATCTATTACTAAAAAAAATGAACTCATCCAAATTGAGTTGGACAATGAGGCAAAGCGAAAACTTAAAAAAGAAGCCGAGGCAGCAGACGCACTTCGTCAAAAATACAACCTCCAGTATATGGGTATTACCATTGCTATCATTTGTGTATTTATACTCCTTACGCTGTTGGGCGTATTTAAGGCATCTGAATCGCTCATAAAAACGATGGGCTTTTTTGCATTTATATTTTTATTTGAATTTATCATATTGATATTGGATCACCAAATTCATCATTTCACACATGGTGAGCCTTGGAAAATATTGGCTATCAAAATTGTACTCATCGCCATATTATTACCCTTTCATCATTGGCTTGAGCATAAGGTGATACATTACCTTACTACAAAAGATTTGATCTGGAAAAGAAAACAAAAGATACCTCAAGTAGCCATGGCATCAGATTAAATGCCTTTTAGCGACTTTGTTCTGTTCTTTTAAATGATTGAATAATTGTTGCATTGTAAAATAAATGTTCATGTTTGATGCGGATTACTGGAGTAAAAGATATTCAACCAACCCCGCTTGGGATGTGGGTGCTGCTACCCAACCATTAGTTGCATACTTTGATACTTTGACAAATCTACATGCCCCTATCTTAATACCCGGATGCGGCAATGCTTATGAGGCAAAATACTTATTAGAAAAAGGTTTTACGGATATTACTGTCATTGATATTGTACCTGAATTAATAGATAAATTAAAAAATGAATTCTCACAGTATAACCAGCAAATAAAAATACTGTGTGAAGATTTCTTTGTGCATAATGGAACTTATGATTTGATTATTGAGCAAACATTTTTCTGTGCCCTACATCCTACTGAGCGAGTTGATTATATAAAAAAAATGCATTCCTTATTAAAACCCGGTGGCCAATTATCAGGTTTACTTTTTATAAAAGAATTTGATGGAAATGAACCTCCTTTTGGTGGCAATATAGCCACTTATAAAGCATTATTTGGTAGCTTATTTAGTATAGATACTATACAAATAGCTGAAAACTCCATCATTCCCCGACAGGGGTCAGAATGTTTTTTTAGCATAACAGCAGTATAAGTTTCCGCATAAATGATGCATGGTCCAAATGACAATAAAATAAAAGCAAGCATTTGCTTAAAAAAAATACATTTGCCATCTGATATAATTACGTACTATTACTAATTCAAACTTTATACTTTGGCTAAATACGATGAATACATAGCTTCATATTTTCAACAATATAAAACGCTGGCTATTGAAAAAATTGGCATACTTGAAAAAGGAGGACAAACAGACACGGAGCAAGCTACACTACCCGCAGGATGGTCGTTTGTATATGATAAAAAGGCAATTACTTCTGATGAATTGATTCAATTCATTGCAGAGCAGACTGGAAAAAATAGAATGCTCGTGGCTGCTGATATATCCTCATATTTTGAGCAAGCACGTGAATTTATAAATACTGGAAAAGCTTTTGAAATAAGCGGTGTAGGCTATATAAAAAATAGTACCACAGGTGTGTATCAGTTGATAGCTTATGAATCGATTGGTGAAGTAATAAAAAAAGCAAAACCAACACAAGCATCGGCTCAAAGAAATACTACAAAATCAAAAACAGGAGAAAAGGTGGCTGGTATTGTAAGTTTTTTCATCATCGGTATTATTTTATCAGCCATGGGCTGGGGTATTTATCAATATTTTTTTACGGGTAGCAATACCGACACTTCTGGTGGACATGCCGTTGTTGAAAATCCGGTAGATAGCAATGCTACAAACCCAACACTTCCAAATCAAAATAATACAACCACAAATAATAACAGCATCAATGCCGGAGACAGTGTATTATTCAAGTTTGTTATTGAAACCACACCAAACAAAACAAGAGCAACAAGCAGAACTGCACAATTAAAAAGCTTTGGAAATGCAGCAAATTTTGATAGTGTTACAGATGCAGCGGGAGCAATAACATTTCATATTTATATCGAGAAAAAAGCCACAATAGCTGATACTGCTGCTATTAGCGATTCACTCACCAGATTCTTTATACCAAAAGGAAGCAATAAAAAATTGATCATCAAACAATAACATTTAAGCCTTGCCATGAAACCAATTACATTTTTTTTTCTTGTATTTTATACTGCCGCAGTTGTATTTGATTGCGTACTAATCACATTTCAGCCGGATTCTCCCTTTCGATTTCTTACCAAAGGAATCCTTATGCCACTGCTATTTCTTACTCTGGTATTTGAAATAGAACATACAGATAAATGGGTATCTGTTCGTTTAATATGTGGAGCTTTGTTGTGCGCACTCATTGGCGATATTGTATTGCTACTTGGGGATACAAAAGGATATTTTGCATTAGGATTAGGCTTCTTTCTACTTACACATATCTGTTACATTATCTTCTTCTATAGGAAAAGACCATTTAGAAAGAAGGACAGTACGTTTTTATCATTAATGTCATTTGGTGTATTGGGTCTTGTTTTATTGGAGATTGTCTGTATGTGGGAAAAAATGGAAAAGCAAAATCTTGAAATTCCTGTTATTTTATATTCATTAACAATCGGTTTCATGCTACTATGTGCAGCCAATCTTACACAAAGCAGAAGATTAGCACATAATGCACTTAGATACTTTTTACCTGGCGCATTTTTATTTGTAATATCTGATAGTATTATTGGTTTAAACAGATTTTACCTGCCCAGACCCATTTCCGGCATTTATATTATGATCACCTATGCAGTGGCACAGTTGCTCATAGTATGGGGTGCCATACTGTTTATAAGAAAAAAATCGACATAAGTTTCATGTACTTTTCTCTGTCCTATCAAACAAAAAAATGTAGTTTATATTTTGCTTAATTTTCTTGAGCCATGGAAGAAAACTGGAAAAAAAAATCTGCAGAAAGACGAAAAACTTACAAGCATTTTTTAGAAAAAAAAGATACCAGACCATACATTTCAAAATTATCGGATTGGCACGATGAAGCATTTTCAAAAATTGACTGTTTGCAATGTGCCGCTTGTTGCAAAAACTATTCACCCCGATTTAAAACCCCAGATATCAAGCGCATCAGCAAGCGCCTTGGTATGAAAGAAAGTGCATTCATAGCAACCTATCTGAGTTTAGATGTAGATGGAGATTATGTAACAAAATCAACCCCATGTCCCTTTTTACAATCCGATAACCGATGTGGCATTTATGATAACCGCCCCTCAGATTGTGCCCGTTTTCCTTATACCGATGAAGATGTATTGCTCAAAAGAATCAACATCACTTTAAAAAACAGCAGCTTCTGCCCTGCGGTATATTATGTGTTAGAAAAAATGATTCCATAGCGCATATCGTACAAATCAAAATTCTGTTTACAAAAAGAAATACGTATCATCAATTAGTAAAGCAGATTTTTTGGGCGTGCCCCTGCGGGTTGGGTTTTACACTACAAGTCCACGCTGCGCTCCGGGCTTTCCGTTTCAAATGAAGCGTCGCGAAATTCACGAATACCAAAATAAAAGAAAAGATTTATTCGTAATCTTTGTTTTTAAATCATCAGTCTTTATACAAATCCAATAAACCAAATGTCTGGGGTCAATGTCATATGCACAGTAATAAATAATAAAAAAAATTACTTTACAAGCAGGTTTTTTATAATTTTTATAATGTCGTCTTTAATGTCTAAAACCTTCCTTTTGATAGAAGCTTTTTTGTATAAAAATTTATAGAGCGTCATCTGTCAATCTTTTGATGATAAGTGCCTCACAATGTAAAGATTGCCGTTATAAAATATCATTTTTTTTAAATATTGATTATCAACATTATAGTATTGGCTGTGTTCAACTCATAAATGAAACAATCCACTTTTCTACCATGTAATATTCTCCCGGCTCACTAGATCATCAAATAGGCTAACCATATTTACTATGCTACTGCGGCTTACGTGCAAATATCGCTCTGTCGTCTTCATATTTAAATGCCTAGTAATTCTTTTATATATTTTATAACTGTTCCAGTTTCAATGGAGACGTATCAGCATGGAACACTTCTGCTGTTACAAATGTGAGTTCTATGTTTAGAGAGTCAACATCCTTTAATCAGCCTATTGGAGGCTGGAATACGTCAGCTATAACTAGTATGAATGGAATGTTTTTAGGTGCAACGTCCCCTGTGTGGGCCGCCGAATTTCCTGGCGTAGAATGGCAGCTTCACCCACTGAAAGATGCAGTTGACACAAGTCCTGCGTGCAAAAATTTTTATAAACAATCATTTTTATCGGAAGAAAAATCGATCATTCGCACCGACGCAGTCGTCGTGATCAAAGATGGTAAGTT
>CALAGJ010000021.1 GCA_937892395.1 uncultured Parafilimonas sp. | reverse complement strand
CTAAGCCGGTCAGCACATTGCCCGCTTGAAAAGGTTGCAGATTTACTGCATAGCCCAATGGGGCTGCACCTCCACCGGCATTTACAGTTGCACTGCCATTATTTTGTCCGTAACAGGTAGGATTTGAAACAGAAATTGCCAAACAATACAATGGCGGATGCCACAGCTAATAACGGCATACTAAACAATAATCTGCTATCTGTATATAAGAAGATATAGACAAAAGCCAAAAGGCCTCCGTTTATTAATCCATAAATCCACCAGAGCTGGCGGGTATTGTTGTACTTGGAAATCAGGAACATGGGTATCAACCTGGAACCTACTCCCATTATCAGTAATAAAAACCAACCCACAATACCAATATGTGCATGTAATGGAAGATAATCCAGTGAACTTTTAGGCATTAGAGGATTAGTAAAGTTGTAGAGCAACAGCAGTCCCACAATTGTAGTAGTCAATAACCAGATTGCAGCCGTAAAAATAAAGAAAGCATGTACATTTTCGTGTTTGCTTTTTACCATACTTACTGCAAGGTTAATTAGATAAGTAATGATGGCTAAGATGATTAATATGCCGCCACACTGGGTATGTAAGCCCATATTAAAAACATAAAAACCATTAACTAATAAGGGGATACCAATCGCAGCAAATGTAAAGGAGGCATAGGCCAGTTTATTGCTGTACAATTTACCTTCAATCAATACTGGCACCAATTGATGGCTGGCACCCAGGATCATCATAGTGCCCCAGCCGAGGGCCATAATATGTGTAATAGCTAATGGGTGTGGAAGAAAATAATGGCTGGTAATATCACTTGCAGATAACAATAAAAGAATAGTGGCAATAAGAAATGCAACTGCGGCATAGCCGTAAAATGGTAGTACCACTTTCCAGGAAGTAGTCTTTATGGTTTCAGTATTACCAGTTGTAGAAAACATATCAGTCTTTATAAATCAAGAGGTGTACTTCTGCATCGCTGATTTCTTTGATGCGGTAGCTGAACTGCTGTTCCTCCAGTTCAGGCAAAAGGAATACAGGAATTCGCTTATGATAAACAAACAGGGCTTTATCGTTTGATAATTTATTCAACGTTTCCAGTATTGTATGCATGGGCAAAGGCATCTCTAATGCTCTTACATCAATAGTTACAAGTTTATCTTTAAAACGGTTCAATATTGCCTCCCATCCTTTTAAGTAATCTGTTTTATTGTTTTCAGGTAAAATAGTAAGATCGTCTTTTTTATAGAAATACGTATTTACCAATTCATCACTGATTGTTTCGGCATAGGATTCAAACCCTTGTTTGCCGAGCAGGTGCATTAATGGAGTAGGCTCAAAACTATTGATGATTTTAAGTACAGCACCTTTTTCCAAAGCCTTTACTTTTTTTACAATAATGTCAAGCGGATCTTTACCCGATTCAATAACCTGACGTACATCCAACTCAATAATTTTATCAGCGGTTATATTTTTCATGAATGCTGGAACAGGCTTATTTTCATTTTCGTGTTCCATTACAACAGTTGCAGTGTCAATTTCAAAACCCAATGGCTGCAGCTTCTTGAAAAAATCATCCACACTGCAGCCACCGAGTTTTGAGGCCATAGCAATACTGGTTCTTGCGGCTATCACTTTTCGTAATATGGGGTTTCTCAATTTTGTAAATTTCGGCGATATACTTACAATAGCTTCAAGTGCATCTGCATTATATTTTAGCAAACTGGAAATTTTTGTATTGGCGTTAATAGTCATCATTATTCAAAGTATTGTGGAAACAGGTTGAGTTGCTTTTCAATTTCACCAAAAATTGTTCTGGCAGTTTCAATACTGTTTGCATTTTTAAGTTCTTTTGTTTTTTCCATAATCGGTTCCAGCCAATGGTGCAGGGCTTCATGATCGGCTCCTTTCATTTTACATTCACTTACCATTTTATTCAAACCATCCTGTAAGCTTGCTGCTATCTTTAAATGATTTTCAAGGTTTTCTTGTTTTGTACCGGAAACTATTTTTTGCAGTAAAGCCACGTTCTGTAGGGTAGTTGAATCTGCCTTCCACTTTTCGCCGTTATTCAAAGCAAGCTCCGTTGCCTGCTCCCCATGATCCGCATGAGTTTCGGCTGCAGGTGCTGTTGTTGTAGTTTTTTCTTTTTCGTTTCCTGCATTACAAGCCAGCAAGAGACTTGTTGCCAATAAGATGGTTAGTATTTGTTTCATATAATTTGATTTCCTTTTTTTTATCTGATGGCCTGATAATTAAACGTAAAGACTGATCATAAGTGATGTATTGCCACATCCAGTTGATGAGTACAAACAACCTGTTTTTGATACCAATGATTGACATCAGGTGAACGAGCATCCATACAAACCATGCAATAAAACCTTTCAACTTTAGTTTGCCAATTTCGGCTAAAGCCAGGTTTCTGCCTACTGTTGCGAGGCTGCCTTTATCTTTATATTGAAAAGCAATGAACGGTTTACCTGCTTCCATTTTCTGTAAGTTTTTTGCTAAAAGCCTTGCCTGTTGAATAGCCACCTGTGCCACCTGTGGATGCCCCTTTAGCAAAGAATCATTCTGCATGAACGCTATATCACCAATGGCATAAACTCCCGGCAAATCTTTCACCAGGTTATATTGATTTACCAATATCCTGTCGTTTGCTGTAACAGAACCCGCAGGAATGCCAGGTATAGAAACTCCTTTTACACCTGCCGCCCAAATAAGGCAACGGCTGTGTATGGTTTTTCCATTGCTGAGAGATATCGTTTCTCCGTCATAATCTTTTACTGCAGTGTTTGTCTGTACTTCCACTCCCAAACCATTCAGATACTCAACAACTGTATTACCTGATTGTGTACTCATGCCATTTAACAGGCGGGGCGCTGCTTCCAGCAGGTGAATGTGCATGTGCCTGAAATTTATTTCAACATAATCCTTTGGCAGAATCTTCTTTTTCATCTCAGCAATCGCTCCTGCCAGCTCAACACCTGTTGGCCCGCCACCAACTATTACTACATTTAATAATGAAGACCGCTGCTCCTTGTTTTCAGCATTAAGCGCCAGCTCGTAATTCTGTAATAACGTGTTCCGTAACAGCAATGCCTCAGATACCGATTTCATGGAATAGGCATTCTTCTGTAACTGGTCATTATTGAAATAATTTGTTGTTGCTCCCTGCGCAAGTACTAAGTAATCATATTCAACATCACCTATGTCTGTATGTACCATTTTTGTTTCGGGACTAACAGCGTTTACCTGCGTCATGCGGATAAAAATATTTCGTTTTTGCTGGAATATTTTCCGAAGTGGAAAACTGATACTGCTTGGCTCAAGCCCACTTGTAGCTACCTGGTATAGTAGGGGTTGAAACTGATGATAATTATTTTTATCAATCAGAATCACCTGGAAGTATTTCAACGATAATTTTTTTGCCAATGTGAGGCCGGCAAAACCTGCACCTACTATTACTACTCTTTTTTGATTGCCATATTTATCCGGGATGTCCATTTTATTGTTTTTTAATTTCCCAAAAAACATCTTCCCATTTTTCATCAATTGCTTTGCTGCTGTTGGGAAAACGATTTGCTATTGCTTCTAAGTCATCTGCTTTAATATTATCCTGGAGATGGTTGAACAGTTCCCGTTCTTCAAAACGGATATGTTTTTCCAGTTCATCCGCCAGTTGATTGAGCAGAATTTCATCGTCTTTCTTTTTTTCAATAGCAGCTACCAGTTTGTATATTGCAAGGTGATCTGCCTCAGCCTGTTTCCTTAACTTATCCCCAACCGGTAGCTTACAGAAAAGTAATTGCTCTTCTTCTTTAAAATGATTTTCAAGGTCTTCTTTAAAAAAGAATGTTACATAATTGCTGATCCGTTCAGGATTGACGGCTTTATTCAGGCCTTGTCTTATTTTCCAAACCAGCAATAATCCAAAATGATGATCTTTGGAAAATGAGACAATAGCCTGATGCCTTTTTATGGGAGCTTGGTTTTTCATTTGTTTAGTTGTTTAATTGCTTTTCAATTTCCAGTGCCTTTGGAAACAGAATATTGTTTTCAAGATGGATATGCAAATGCAGGTCTTCTTCAAATTCATCCAGCATCCTGTACAGTAAACTGTAACTGGCACAGGCATCCTCAGGCAATAAATAATTGTGGGAAAGCTGCCTGATCTCATCCAGGTTTTTTCCAACCAGTTCATGTTCCATCTCCATCATATTAATGGGGCTTTGCACCGATCCGAAATGAGCGGCCTGTAATGGTTGCGTATGATTTTTTGCCGCAACCAATGCTTTAATATAAGGGAACAATATCTTTTCTTCCTTAACCAGGTGGCCAGTTAACTCTGCATCTATTTCACTAACCAATTGATTGATGTGTACTAATTCCGGATGCTGACCACCATGTACCTTCATCACTTTTTCGGCATAGGCAGTAATATCCGGCAAGGTTTTTCTTACATAACTGTGATGGGTGTTAACAATATAATCTGCCAGAAAATCCAGGCTCCAGTCCCCATATGGAATCGGACGGGATGATGGCATTTTATCAGCCTGTTGCAATTCCTGTTCAACTTTGGTAACATCCAATCCTTTTTCTGCACATGCCTCTTTCACTGTTTTCTTTCCACCGCAACAAAAGTCCAATCCGTATTTTTTAAATACCTCTGCTTTACGCAAATCTTTTGCTGCAATTTGACCCAGGGTTTCATCATTTTCCCCTGTTATCCGTTTTGTTATTTTCACTATCCACCATTCCGGTCCTTGCTCCTGGTATTCCCAGATAAAGATGTTGCCTCTTTCACCCAGCAATTGATAATACAATGGCTTAGGATCATGGTCATTGTGAATGGT
>CALAGJ010000020.1 GCA_937892395.1 uncultured Parafilimonas sp. | reverse complement strand
GCACATATTGCTACAATGCCAGCTACCACTATGTGGGTAATGGAGTTGAAGTAGTAAATAGATTGTTAATAACAGATGTACATAAACACAGTTTTTTAAGCAGTGCAATACATACTCAATATGCATGGTTAAAAATCTTTAGGGTTTATTCCTTCATTATCCATCTGCAGTTTAATAAATTTGCAAGCGAAAAGATACACTGCTGAATGAAAGTATTACATATAACAGAAGCTTTTGAAGGAGGGGTGATAGAATTTTTGAGATGCCTTACCAATGCTACACCAGATATTGATTACACCATTGTATATGGTCGTCCACAGTTTTTTGAAAAGGCAAAAGATAGTTTTCCTGCTAATGTAGAATTTGTGCCCTGGCCATCTGCTGGTAGAGAAATAAGACCACTCACTGATATAAAAGCGGTGCGTGAATTGATGGGTTTTTTAAAAACAAAAGGTCCATTTGATATACTGCACCTTCATTCCAGTAAAGCTGGTATATTAGGAAGAATAGCAGGAATGCTAAAAGGATATAAAAGAATTATCTATGCCCCACATGCAGCGGCATTTTTAAGAAAAGATGTATCTGCTTTAACCAAAAGATTATATATTTTATTTGAGCAAATGGGCGCAATTTTTCCGGGCAAAGTCATTGGTGTATCCAAAAGCGAAGCAGAAAGCTACCAACAAATTGGTATAAAAGCTGGATATGTAAATAATGGAAAATATTATCCTACACATCACGTTAAGCCACCTAAGCAAGATAATATCATACGCATTGTAACAACCGGTAGAATTACCATCCAAAAAAATCCAACCCTTTTTAATGAAATAGCAGCAAGGTTTATGCATAATCCGCTCATACAATTTATATGGGTAGGTGAGGGGCCGGACAGGGAAAAAATAACAGCTGCCAATATTACAATTACAGGTTGGGTGGATAAAGCAAGGGTTGAGTATGAATTAAGACAAGCGGATATTTATCTATCCACTGCACTGTGGGAGGGTTTGCCCTATGCTGTATTGGAAGCCATGAGTATGGATTTGCCTTTAGTACTCAGTAGCTGCCCCGGAAATACGGATGTGCTACAGCACAATGTAAACGGCTTTTTGTATGATGCGCTTGATGAAGCTGTGCAGCATATTGAATATCTGATTGCTCATCCTGAAAATGCATTTGCTATGGGTAGGGCTGGCTATCAAATGTTGCTCAATGAATTTAGTGTAGAAAAAATGGCAGCAGGGTATAGAAAACTTTATACAGAAATGACTGCATCTTCTTAATATTTTTTTACTGGAAATTATTATCACTATACTATGGATTTGTATTTCCTGCTGGTGCATCAGTAGGTGGTCATTCTTTAAACATAGTGGATTAGCGACTAATTGGTTGTTGGTGCTTTTTGCCATAAAAATTTTAGCTGCCTATGCCTACTATTGGTTTTTTAATCAACTGGCATATCAGGCCAATAGTGATACCATTCGCTACTTTCATATTAGTTTGCAAGAGAAGGATTGGTTCCTACAAGATCCCTTAGCTTTTATAAAAGATCTTTTTACGACAAGTTATGAAAAACCCGGAGCCTTTTTTGGTACGGAGCAATCTTATTGGAATAATTTAAAAGACAACGTATTTATAAAAATGCTTGCGTTGTGTAATCTTTTGACCAATAGCAGCTATTTTGCTGATGCAGTCATTTTTAACCTGATATATTTTATTGGGCCTGTATTGCTGTTTAAAATGATGAATGCAAAAAAAATATTTAAAACTATTCCTTTGTCCATGATAGTTTTCTTGATTCCATCATTTGTTTTTTGGCAGAGTGGTTTGCATAAAGATGGCGTCATATTTACCAGCTTCATGGTGATTGTTTATTTATGCGATAGGATTATTGAAGCAAAGACTTTCGTCATCAAGCGGCATCTGCCTGCTCTATTGATAGCCATTGCGCTGTTATTTAGTTTTAGAAATTATATGTTGATATTATTGGCCCCGGCAATATTTGGTTGGTGGTTGGTACATGCATATAGCAAACGTGGTGTGTGGCTTACAATAGGTTTATACGTCATTGGGGGCATATCATTATTTTTTCTAAGAAATCTGTCTGATGACCTTAATCCATTAAAGTATATTGTAAACAGACACAATGAGTTTATAGCATTGGGCGGTGGATCTCAATTGACAATGCCACATTTAGAAGCTACAATAAACAGCTTCGTTTCTTTTCTTCCTCATGCCTTAGACATTGCCCTATTAAGGCCACATTTTTCTGAAATAGAGAATATGAGTTATTGGCCGGCTATCGCCGAAAATGCATTAATGATCATTGTTGTCATATCTATTTTTATGCCTTGGGGCAAAGGTTTTTTTTCATCAGGTAATCAAAAATTTCCCACCGGATTGTTTTGTTTTTTGTTTTGTTTTACGCTAAGTTTTTTAATGCTTGCAGGATATACTATTACACTTACTGGTGCCATTGTTCGGTACCGTTCTTTTGTTTTGCCTCTTGCCACGATGCTTTTATTGCTTGCATCTTTCAGAAAAAACAGGGTAAATTAATTATTGTAAACTACTGTTTAAAAATCCTAAGCAACGCTCCGTTTTCTTAGTTTTATAATGTCCATTGCAATTGCTCTAAATATTTATGTTTGAGGCCAATAAGTTACTTTCTTTATTATGGATTGCAGCAATGCTATATACACATTAAAATAAAAATATATGTGTATATAAATAGTTAATAAATTATTTTAAACCTGAATTTCAGCGAAAACTAATTAAAAATTTCAAAATTTTCCTATCATATTTGACTTAATATGCGTTGATATTTTATTTTTTGAGCATTTGATTATTAATTTGCAAAAAATTATTTTATGTCATTGAGGTTTGACGCTATCAAAAATCTAAGTAGCGATGCACAAATTAAAGTGCCAGGTTTGCCAAAAGTTACTCCCATTTTTGGAGAGCATGTATTTACGCTTGAAAAAGCACGTCAATATTTAAGTGATGATGCATTTAAAAGTTTGAAAGCAAGTGTAAAGGGTTCTAAAAAAATTGATAGAACGGTAGCAGGGCAAATTGCAAATGGCATTCGTGCCTGGGCTGAGTCAAAAGGCGTTACCCATTTTACACATTGGTTTCAGCCACTTACAGGTACAACCGCAGAAAAGCATGATTCTTTTTTCACCCTTAAAAGTGATGGCACTGCCATTGAAGAATTTGAAGGTGCTGCACTAATACAACAAGAACCGGATGCTTCCAGCTTTCCAAGTGGAGGATTGAGGGCCACTTTTGAAGCAAGAGGATACACTGCCTGGGATCCATCTTCACCACCATTTATCATGGAAATTGGAGAGGGCAAAACCTTATGTATTCCAACCATCTTCGTATCATATACCGGTGAATCTTTGGACTATAAGGCGCCATTGCTGAAAGCATTAGAATCAATGAATAAGGCTGCAGTAGAAGTATGTCATTATTTTGATAAGAATATTACAAAAGTTTCCGCCACTTTAGGATGGGAGCAGGAATACTTTGTAATTGATGAAGGACTTGCCAATGCCAGACCCGACATTTTACTGAGTGGTCGCACAGTATTTGGAGCCGGCCCGGCTAAAGGTCAACAGTTAGAAGATCATTATTTTGGTAGCATTCCGGAGCGTGTATATGCTTATATGAGGGATTATGAGGAAGAATGTTATAAGTTAGGCATACCCTTGCGTACAAGACACAATGAAGTAGCACCTGCACAGTTTGAGTGTGCTCCAATATTTGAAGATGTAAACCTTGCAGTAGATCATAACGCTTTGTTAATGGACGTTATGGACCGTGTGGCCCGCAGGCATAACCTCCGTGTTCTACTCCATGAAAAAC
Organism: uncultured Parafilimonas sp.; assembly: GCA_937892395.1. Classification (GTDB taxonomy): domain Bacteria; phylum Bacteroidota; class Bacteroidia; order Chitinophagales; family Chitinophagaceae; genus CALAGJ01. The sequence continues at coordinate 9,631 of CALAGJ010000020.1, read as the reverse complement.
CTTTTGCAGGTATCAATGGAAGTGGTAAGCACAATAACTGGAGTCTGGCTACAGATACCGGTGTCAATTTATTAGCACCCGGCAAAACGCCAAAGACCAATCTAATGTTTCTTACTTTCTTTGTAAATATTATCAAAGCAGTACACGATTATTCCAGTCTGCTTCGCTCATCCATTGCTTCCGCAGGAAATGATCATAGGCTGGGCGCAAATGAAGCACCTCCTGCCATCATCTCCGTATTTATTGGGGAGTATTTGACCAAAGTGTTGAGTGATATTGAAAGCAGGGTAGGAGCATCATTTGATGAGCAAGATGAAGCCATTCTTAAATTAGATTTACACAGAAGTATTCCTGAATTATTGTTGGACAATACAGACCGTAACCGTACCTCTCCATTTGCCTTTACAGGCAATAAATTTGAGTTTCGTGCAGTTGGCTCGTCTGCCAATTGTAGCAATGCTATGATTACTTTAAATACCATTATGGCAGAAACCCTAAAGCAGTTTAAAAAAGATGTGGATGCATTAATAGAAAAAGGGGAGAAGCGTGAAATAGCCATCATGCACACCATACAGCGTTATATTGTAGAAAGTAAAAAAGTTTTGTTTGAAGGTGATGGATATAGTGAAGAATGGGCAAAGCAGGCAGAGAAAAGAGGATTACCAAATGTAAAAACCACTCCACTTGCATTAGATGCAATGGTTTTTGATTCTTCAAAAAAACTTTTTGAAAACAACAATGTATATAATCATGCAGAGTTGGAAGCAAGACATGAAATAGAACTTGAAAAGTATATTAAAAAAGTACAAATAGAAGCACGCATCATGGGAGATTTGGCATTGAGTCATATCATTCCTGCTGCAGTTTCTTACCAAACAAAGTTGGCAGCAAATGTAAAAGGGTTGAAAGATGCTGGATTACCGGCCACCGCCTATGCCAGTCAAGTTTCTATTTTAACTGAATTGTCTGAGCATATACAAACTATATATTCAAAAGTGGACGCTATGACAGAGGCACGAAAAGATGCAAATAATCTTACAGATACACGTGCAAAAGCCATTGCCTATTGCGATACGATCAAAGAAGCATTTTTTGATGATATTCGCTATAGTGCAGACAAATTGGAATTGTTAGTAAATGACAATGCTTGGCCTTTACCAAAATATAGAGAGCTTTTATTTTTAAGATAGTTTTTGGTTTGAGATTTAAGATTAAAGACCGCCGATACAAAGGCGGTTTTTTTGTGGGGCTTTGCCAAAATAATTTAATTTGATATGAAATAATTTTAAGCCAAATGTTAGATTTCTTAAAAATGGTTTATAAGTTTTTAGACTATAGTAGAAATGCATTATTGCCCACTTCCAAGCAATTCAATGAAATGGGATGGCAACTTTTCATTCCATAACTTCGGCCCATGAAAATCTATATTGCGCAGCAGAACTATCGTATTGGTAATTTCGAATTTAATTGTAATCAAATAATAACAGCTATTAAAGAAGCTAAAGCGCAACAAGCAGATTTAGTGCTTTTTAGCGAAATGTGTATTTGTGGGTATCCAGCCAGAGATTTTTTAGAATTCCCCGATTTTATTGAACAATCTTATCAAGCTTTAGAAAGAATTCGTACGGAAACACAGGGCATTGCTGTACTTGTAGGAGGTCCTGCAAAAAATCCAATCATGGATGGTAAGGACCTTTTTAATGCTGCTTTTTTTATAGAAAATCTAGAGATAAAGACAGAAATTCATAAAACATTATTGCCAAATTATGATGTGTTTGATGATTATAGACATTGCGAACCCGCATACGATTGGAATATCATTCGATTCAAAGGGAAAAAAATAGCAGTTACAATTTGTGAGGATATCTGGAATCTGGGTAATAATCCAATGTACAGGGTGTGCCCTATGGATCAATTGATGAAGCATGAGCCTGATATAATGCTCAACCTAAGTGGTTCTCCATTTGATTATACACATGTGGATGATAGAAAAGCAATGATTAAAGCAAATGTATTAAAGTACAAACTACCAATGGTGTATTGTAATACTACCGGAAGTCAGACGGAAATCGTTTTTGATGGTGGCTCATTGGTATTTGATAAAAATGGAAATATTGTAAAATCTTTACCGTTGTTTGAAGAGGCTTATGCAATGGTAGAATTTTTAGAAGATGGAAGTTTTGCAGAGGGATTTGAAATAACTTGTAGCCAAGTGCCGGATAGTGAGCTTAATCCTGCTATACTCATGCCCGAATTATACATAGATAGAATTTATGCTGCGCTTGTAACCGGAATTAAAGATTATTTCACAAAAATGGGATTCACAAAAGCTATTCTTGGCTCCTCCGGCGGTATAGATAGTGCGGTTACTCTGGCCATAGCTTGTGAAGCTTTGGGAAAAGAAAATGTAACTGCATTACTAATGCCATCCCCTTATTCTTCGGAAGGAAGTGTAACAGACGCAGTGCTGCTAAGTGAGCACCTCCAAAATCCATTTAAAATCTTAAAAATTGATGAGATTTATGAATCATTTTTATGTACTCTAAAACCTATCTTCAATGACTTGCCTTTTTCGTTGGCTGAAGAAAATATCCAAAGTAGGAGTAGGGGTGGCCTACTGATGGCTGTGGCTAATAAATTTGGTTATATACTACTGAACACTTCCAATAAAAGTGAATTAGCCACAGGATATGGAACACTTTATGGAGACATGGCTGGGGGGCTTAGTGTTTTGGGCGATTGTTATAAACTTCAGGTATATGCATTGGCAAGATACATCAACAGGGAAATGGAAATAATCCCGAATGCAATTATAAACAAAGCACCCAGTGCAGAATTGAGACCAGACCAAAAGGATAGTGACAGCCTTCCGGACTATGCAGTGCTAGATATGCTGCTGTACCAATACATAGAGCAAAGAAAAGGCCCTGCTGAAATTGAAAATCTTGGTTTTGATGCAGCTTTGACAAAGAGAGTCCTTAAAATGGTTAACAACAATGAATACAAACGAAAACAGTTTTGCCCCATCATTCGCATTTCCCCAAAAGCATTTGGTGTAGGAAGAAGTTTGCCAATTGTGGCAAAATATTTAGGCTGATTTTACTCCGGATTTTGTTGTGTCATAGAGATTCTAAACATCTACCTATTAAAATCTGCTTGAAATGTATGATAAATGATAAAATATGAGTAAATATAAACCCCGCAAAAGCGGGGTTATGGATATGCAATCGAAGTCATAACAAAAACCCTGTTTAAATTATTCAGGGATTAAAAAACCTTATTGTACAGGTGCTGCAGCAAGTATTTCAGCTGAAACACCATCCTCATATTTTTTAAAATTATCACAAAACATTTGTGCAAGCATTTTCGCATGAGTGTCATAAGCAATTCCATTACTCCATGTGCTATAGGGATTGAGCAACACATCGGGTACACCGGGGCATTGATTAGGCATCATCATGCCAAATACAGCATGTTTATCATAGGTAACATGATCTAATTTTCCATCGAGTACAGCACTAATCATTGCTCTGGTATATTTTAAAGCAATTCTACTACCTGTACCATAAGGGCCACCAATCCAGCCTGTATTAATCATCCAAACATTTACATTGTGTTTTTTAAGTTTTTCACCCAGCATAGCTGCATATTTTCCAGGATGCAGTGGTAAAAATGGGGCCCCAAAACATGCACTAAATGTAGCTTTAGGTTCTGTAACACCGGCTTCAGTGCCAGCCACCCTTGCCGTATAACCACTTATAAACTGATACATGGCCTGCGCAGGAGTGAGTCTGCTTATAGGCGGCAGCACTCCATAAGCATCGCAAGTGAGAAAGAAAATATTTTTTGGAAGACCAGCTATAGATGGCTCTTTAGCATTACTAATAAAGTGTAATGGATAACTCACTCTTGTATTTTCTGTAATGGCTTTACTTGTAAAATCAATAACAGTTGATTCTTCCAAAAAGCCAACATTTTCCACTAAAGCGCCTTTCTTTATAGCATGAAAAATTTCAGGTTCTTTGTTCTCTGTTAAATCAATCAATTTTGCATAGCAGCCACCCTCAAAATTAAAAACACCTTTGTCAGTCCATGCATGTTCATCATCTCCTATCAGTTGTCTTTGGGGGTCTGCGCTTAGTGTTGTTTTCCCAGTGCCACTTAAGCCAAAGAAAACTGCCACATCTCCATTCTTCCCGGTATTGGCACTACAATGCATGCTCAATACTTTTTTCTCCTGTGGTAAAAGATAGTTCAGCACAGTGAAAATACCTTTCTTTATTTCACCTGTATATCCTGTGCCACCAATGATAATTGTCTTTTGGCTAAAAGAAATCATTGCAAAATTTTCTTGTCTGGTTCCGTCTATTTCGGGATTTGCATAAAACCCAGGTGCATGCAGGATTTGCCATTCTACTTCAAAATTTTCTAATTGCTCATCTGTTGGTCGGATGAACATGTTATAGGCAAACAAATTGCTCCATGGGTTTTCATTGATTACCCTTATTGAAATTTGATAAGAAGTATCCGCACAGGCAAAACAATCTCTTACCCATAATTCTTTTTTGCTATTTAGATAGGTTACAACCTTATTTTTTAAGTTGTTAAATACAGTTTCTGTAACAGGTATATTGTATTGATTCCAATGAACGGTGTCTTGAGTAGTGGAGTCCTTAACTGTGAATTTGTCCATAGGACTTCTGCCAGTAAATTTTCCTGTATTTACGCAAAGCGTACCTGTATTATTTAATCGTCCTTCCTTCCTTTCAAGAGATGCCTCAGTCAGTTCTGATGCGCTTAGTTGATAATGGACTGTATTTGTGATGCCGACTTGCTTTAAAGAATCAATGGGTACATTAATAGTGTCTAATGATGTCATCTGAGATTTTTTTAATCCGGGCAAAAAAAACTAACTTATGTTAGCAGGACTCGATACGTTATTTTAAAAAATCTAATGAATTTATTTTTTTGTATGATTTTTTTAAATATTGGCATGTATTCATATTTCATTATTTAATCACTGATATTTTTTTTAGATTGAAAAATAATATTAAGTTGAAAAAATGTATTGAAAACCGAGGATTTTTTGGCTAATAAAATTTTGACCTACAATACATGTTCTTTTTAGGTTCGATGGTTTGAAAATACAAAAATTTTTTTAATCAGGTAAAATCAATCGCTTTTTTTGAAACGGGTTTTCAAAAAATCTAAGACCCAAACTTGCAACAGGCTTGCAGGATCATAAAATCTACATCTTATCTAATAAGCGCAACATCAGATATTGGCACGTCAATTGTTTAATATAGTGCTACAAAAAATATTTAACACCGAAATTAAATCTTAGCATTATTTTTACAAAAATGATAATATAAAAATGAAAAAGCTATCTGTTCTTTTTGTTACCATGTTTACTTGCATCCTTGTGCATGCACAAAGTGCTGATGTTTCTAATCCAGATCTGGAAAAGCCTGATATTAATAAAGTCGTAAAATTTAGTGAAGTTGACCATGATTTTGGAAAAATTCCTTATGGCAAACCTGCTGAGTTTGACATATCAATAACAAATATTTCTACTGATTCTCTTAGTTTAGAAAATGTACAGGCTGGTTGTGGTTGCACTACACCAAAATGGCAGGCTGGACCTTATGCACCTGGCGAAACTTTTAAAATTACAATAGGCTTTAATGGATACACCGAAGGTGCTTTTGCTAAAACTGTAACTGTTTATGTAAAAGGAGGATATATGCAAATTTTAAAGTTTCATGGTACAACTTATAAAGCACCAGACAATCCTGCTCCGGCTAACGGTGGTGTTGGTGAACTAAAAGGTGGTGGTCTATAATATTAAACAGGTGAAAAAAATAGTATCACTTATCATATTAATGTTTTTAGGGGTATGTGTATGGGCGCAACTATCTGGCAAAGTTGATTTTGAGCGTTTAACGCATAGTTTTGGAAAAATTAAACACAACGTACCTATGAGTACTACATTTAATTTTATAAACAACACTGGCAAACCGCTAATCATTAAATCTGCTATAGCAGAATGTGGATGCACAGATCCTTCATACGATAAAAAGCCCATTTCTACCGGTAAATCAAGCACAATAAATGTTACTTTTAAAGCAGATACACCCGGAGCTTTTACAAAAAAAGTAACCATCACATTCATCAATATTAAAGAACCTGTTATCCTCACTATATCTGGTGAAGTAATAGAATAATTACACATAATACTAATAAAGCATCCCCTATGATTTAGGGGATTTTTTTGTCTCCCTATTTTTGAAAAATAAGGGATATTGTAGTGCAGCTAAATATCTGATGATACAACACCCAAACTCAGTATTTATTTTATAGAACTCAAAGAAGATACAGGGGAACTGGTGGGGTTGAAGATGGTGAAGGAGTGATTTGAGGGTTATAATTCTTGATCTATATCTTGATTCATTCATTGAGTTTATACTAAAGTTAAATCAAGTCTTACGTCAATTCTTAGTTTATATGTATTTGAAGAATAACATTATTAAACCTGACATTGGAGATAGGATGAAAAACCGACATTAAGTCGGTTTTCTAAAAATATGATAAATTATTTAAAGCAATTTAATCAGCCCCATCCGTTTGTGCCCGTTGTATAGCATAAGCTCCGATACGATAACCAACAGCAAGTCCACTATCACAATCCATTCGATAATGTATGCCACCCAAGATCCTAGATAGGGATGCTTCTTTTGCCATATCTGCATACAGATTTTTTTTCTCCGGTATTATATAACCAAGAATATCTGCGGCAGCTGCGCTGAATGTAGAATGCCCTGAAATGTAAGATGGAAAATTGGGCAAACCAGTATTGGTTTTTATGGATGGATCTGCCTGTGAAGGTCGTGGATTATAAAATTTGTACTTGGTACCCCAGCAAACAATAGCTGCATCCATCATACTCATATTGAGCAGGGCCATATTGCGTGCCCAACGCACTTCACTGAACCTTTGGAAAATAAAATCATCCGTAGCTATTGCATTCCAATGGCCGGGTGGAGTATAAGTGCCAGCTCCATCAGCCCAAAAATGTACGATTCGAATATCATCCCGAGAGGCATTATTACAAACTTCTTTTGTATAAGACACCTCTTCCAAAAACTGCTGATTTTTTTTAGACGCAGGCTCTCCAGCATATAGGTTTTGTGCAGTAAGGGAATCAAAAAGAAAAGGTCTTACATTACCAAAAAACGGCAACATGGGTGGGCGCTGGGGTGTTTCTAAACTTTCCCATGGTGTTTCTCCTCTTGCTATACAATCTGTTTCTAATTGTGCCCATTGTTCTGGTGTGCCTACTGCCTTACCGGCGTTATCAGCTTTTGCTCTTGCAGTAAAGACCTGTGCAACTAAACGACCCAATGACATACCTGCATCAATATCACTACGCACATTTCCACCAGATGCTATCCTACTAAAATTAGCTTCATCAGCTTTTTGTTGTATAAAACCAATTTCTGTAGGGAATAATAGTTTCATCATTTCCACAGTTACACCAGCTACAACTGCTTCGGCTGAAGGATAGGAAGGGGCATCAACTCTGGCACAACGAGCATTAGCATTCACTGTACTGTCTGCAGTATAGGGTGCCACTCTATTATAAAGATATTTGTAATGCCAACAGGCCACTAAAGCGTCATATTGTGCAGCAGCTACATATGCATAAGCCCTGGCGGCAAATGGTGGATTACTGAAAGGAAACTGAGGATAGTTAAATGGATTCAAACTGCTGGGTATGGGATAAGTGCCATCTTCATTCTGATACGGAGGCAGGTTGTGTTTTGCTACCAATTCCCGCATTATTTCATTCCAGCGAAGGACAGATCCTGCATTCCAATATTTTATTTTTTCCTTTTGCTCTCCAGTAAGTTGTTGTTGTAAACCTTTGATTTCATTTAACTCACCTATGTAAGTTGTAGAGTTGGTAGCCGAGGGTGCAACAACAGCAAATGAATCTGGCCTACTAAGCAATATCAACCGCCAGGTGTTGGCATTTTCATCTTGTTGTAGTGGCTCCAATGCAGGCGTATTGTCTGTGCGTCCTTCTATTTGTTTTGAACAAGAAAAGGCTACAGCTGCTACTATGAGTACAGAAATGGTTCCTATTATTAATTTTTTCATTTTTTATTACTTTTTATATAGCTTGATTTAATTCATGGCTGGTGGAGGTGTATAATTTTTCTTACCCATTTTTCTGCCCTTACCAGTTACATTAAAGGCATAAAAAATTCCTGCTCCATAAGTAAGTGATTGACCCACGTTGCGGCCATTCAATACATATCCAGCATTACCTACTAAAGAAAAATGATGATAATACTTAGGTGTGTATTTAAAGGCAACGCCTGCCGATGTAGCATTCATTTTGTTTGAAGGAAATGGCATATCATTTTTACGAATATCAAAGCCACCCAGTGTTGTCATATTATTAATCATTGCCTCTGCTATTAGATACCTGCTACGATATCCAGTACGCAATCCAACCTGAGCCACATCCGGCATGTGCACTTCGTTTGTTAAATGTAGTTCAGTAGTGTAATATGCATTTCTATCTAATTCAATATTGCTCCTATAGCTATAGGTACCAGAAGCTGTTGCAAAAAAACTGCTGTTTTCATAGTCAACCATAATACGGCCATTGAGTGTTTTACTCTTTAAACCAATACTAAATGGTAGATAATCGGCCACATAATCATTTGTAGGTACTGAGAAGCCGCCTAATGCATATATAGACAATTTTCCTGTTCCCATTTTCTGGTGTACAGGCCTCCACTTAATCCACATTGATAAATCTTGTATGCCTTGCAGCCCCCCCATTACACCATCACTGGCTTTTGTTTGAAGATAAGGCACATTGAACAACACATTGAGGTTATGGCTTATCCCATAGTTGCCCATTACTCCAATCATATTTGTTGATACTGTACCTAAATTTTCATTGTTTCTTTTGAAGGTACCTTCCCAGTATTCATCCCAACTATTGTGCTGATACATTACGCCAGAACACAATACATTTTTACTCATCATGATAGCATCTGCATCAGTTTGTGCTTTTGTTATTAATGGCAATGCTGCTATTATAAGTAGGCAAATTTTTTGTTTCATTTAAGAATAATTTTTTATTGAAGACTATTACACTTTCGGGGTAGTGCTTTTTTAATAATTTTTTAAAATACTTTTTGGTGATACTTTTTGGTACAGGAGTACCGATTCAAAACTTATTTTTTAAATTTCAATTTTTCGATTACTAATTGACCAATTTTAATCCCCTGCTCATTACCAATTTCACAAGAATATTTATAGTGGATTCCACCATATAACCGAGATATAGCGGCTTCTTTTGCTGCGAGGCGTATATTTTTAAAATTTCTTGCAGGAATACCAAATTGCACTAATGAAGTATCTGTAAATTGTACATTACTTCCATACCAATTTGTCATAACCTCTGCCGCTGCAGCAGATATTACAGCATGACCACTTGTGTATTCTGGGAATGGAGGGGTTTGTATAAATGGTTGCCATGCAGGATTGTAGTATTCATTTATGACAGATACAGGGCGTACATAATTGCTTCTATATTTTTCATCCCAAGTAG
>CALAGJ010000019.1 GCA_937892395.1 uncultured Parafilimonas sp. | reverse complement strand
CAAATAATTTCTACCATTCAGTTTATAAGTTACACCACCTTTTACACCATAATTAGTAAAATTTTGTGTGGGTGCTTTTCCAAATGAATTTTCGGGGAATAGTCCATTCCGTACATTTCCGGTACGATAAAAACTTGTTTGACTTAATTCACCACTTACAAAAAAATCAAAATGATTCAACTTAAATTGAAACTGACTCCATGCTGCCATGCGTTGCACATCAATATCATAATTATATCCATAAATATCTCCTTTGGTTTTTATACCATTTGGATCATCTAAATTGTTCTGCAATGCATTTGGATCATTGGGGTAAGTGAGCTGTGCAAACTGATTCAGATCAACCCAAAAGCTTCCACCCAGCATGTCAGCAATGCGTTGAAAATAATGGTTATTTGTTTTTTGGAAAGAGAGCCCACCCGTATAATCAATATGCTCATTAAGCCTTGAATTAAATGTTGTAGCTGCATTTAGTCTTTTGGCATCGGTTACTCTTTCACTCTGTATGTAATAAGATCGATTGCCTGTAAGCGTATTTCCTTTAATACCATTGGCATCAAATACTGAGGTAGTATTGTACCTGTTTACATTATAAAGATTATCCCAATTGATCTGTCTAGCAGATTCGTTTGTAGTCAATAAATCTGTAACACGCTGCTGCTGAACAGGGTCGTTAATGTAATAACTGGGTAAATATCGATAATAGTCTGGTCTGGGGTCTGGAGCATTATACCAATCTATGCCACTTGTGCTGCGTTCTCCAAATGAATAAGAGATTGAGGTATTTAGTTTTGTATTATTGGTAATGAGAAATTCATGTGCTAAAATAAATACGGGTTGATTTGTTTTGCCAATGTTGGCATTGCGTACTTTTCCATTTTGATAACCCCAGTAAGGATTATAATAATTGGATCCCGCCAAGTCCATCATTTCCTGCACCGCTGGCCCTGCCCTTCCACTTTCTGTAGGTGCACCAAATGCTATGGCTGATAATAAATGCTTTGTGCCAAATTTTTTATCAATAGCACCAAACCAACTCCAGCCATTAAAATAAGTGCCTTTGATATAACCTTCATTTGCATATCTGCGGCTTCCAGCCACAGTGTATGCCCAACCTTTTGCATTTAAACCACTGGAGTAGCTCAACATTAATCGTTGGTCATAAGTACGATTGCTATATGCATAGCCAATACTTGTTTGCTTACGTTGTCTGCTTGCCCTTACATCAATATTTGTAGAGCTGGTTATGTCGCCAAAGGCGAATGTATTAGCTCGTAAACCTAAGGATACATCTCTATTTCTGAACACATCATTAAGGCCGCCCCATACACCAAATGGTGTAAATCCATTATCAATATTATCCATCGGAATATAATTGATATAAGTAGCATTAAAATCGCCATCATAACCTCTGATGCGAAACCTTACCGGGAAAAAGCTAAAAGTAGCAGCATTAAAAAACGGGTCTCTACCTGCTGTAAGTAAGGATGATACATTCTGGCTGCTGATATCACTGGCATCATTGTCATCTAAAGAAAGTGTAGGAATATTATCCAAGATATTATCCTTTATATCCTGTAAGGCCAGAGAATCTACCCGAGTAGTATCAGATACTATGATATTATTTTGTTGGGAGAAAGCTGTGATACTAAAAAAGAGGAATAGAATTGAAAGTATTCGATACGTCATGCAAAAGAATTTCGGCGGCAAAAGTAATTGTTAAAAAGTGCAAAACAACTTGTTTACAGTAAAATAATTTAGGTAGTTAATAAATTTTGTGGATAAATGCTGCAATTGCAAAATCAACTCTGCACTTTTGCAACTTATGAATAAATTTACTGTTGTGTTGGGTTTATTTCTTTTATCCATTTCAGCCCAAGGCCAAAAGCAGACCTATAAAGTATCTGTAATAGGTTTTTATAATTTAGAAAATTTCTACGATACTGTTGATAACACTATGGTGGATGATCAGGAGTTTTTACCCACAGGGCCAAAAAATTACAATGGAAAAATATATTGGGATAAGGTAACCAAACTTGCTACTGTTATTTCAGATTTGGGAAAAGATATTACACCAGATGGTCCAGCTATTCTTGGTGTAGCAGAAGTCGAAAATGACACGGTACTGAATAATTTGGTACATCATGCACTAATTAGAAATCGAAATTATCAGGTGGTGCATTATGACAGTCGTGATTTGAGGGGTGTGGATGTGGGGCTGCTCTATAATCCAAAATATTTTACAGTATTGAACAGCAGAAAACTTTTTGTGGCTTTAGATGAAAATGGAGAACCCGTTTATACACGGGATATTTTATATGTATCCGGCATATTAGATGGGGACACTATACATATATTTGTGAATCACTGGCCCAGTAGAAGGGGAGGAGAGGAGCGTAGTGCACCCAGAAGAGCAGCTGCTGCTAAAGTGGTTAAAACATTTATTGACAGTATTCAGATGGTAACACCCAATGCAAAACTTTTAATTATGGGAGATTTGAATGACGACCCCATAAGCCCAAGTGTAAAAAAAGTGCTGAACGCAAAAGGGAAAATAGAAGATGTACAGCCAGGAGGTTTATATAATCCTTGGGTGGATATGTATAAAAATGGTATAGGCACATTAGCTTATCAGGATGCGTGGGGATTGTTTGATCAGATTATGATGAGTTTTTCCTGGTTGGATAAAGCACAGTCTGGTTATTTCTTTTTTAATCAACGTATTTATAACAAAGAATATTTAGTAGAAAATATTGGAAAATATAAGGGTTATCCCATGCGCACATGGGATGGTAATTTTTACCGGGGAGGATATAGCGATCACTTTCCAACTTACTTAGTTATGCTTAAAAAGCAGTAATAAAAAAACCGCATGAAATTTGCGGTTTTTTTTATGAAAATATATAGTCAATACTATTCTGCCCAACTCATTACATAGTCATTGTTTTCAATGCCTAATGCATAGTTAGTCAGTTGCAATGGTCTAAAGGTATCTACCATTACTGCAAGTTCTTTTGTTTCTTTTGCTCCAATACTTTTTTCAACAGCACCAGGATGTGGGCCATGTGGTATACCTGCTGGATGCAATGTAATCATACCTCTTGTTACATTTTTTCTGCTCATAAAATCTCCATCAACATAGTATAATACTTCGTCACTATCAATATTGCTATGGTTGTAAGGTGCAGGTATAGCTTGTGGATGATAATCATATAAACGAGGCACAAAACTGCAAACCACAAAACTATTGGTTTCAAAAGTTTGATGCACCGGTGGTGGTTGGTGTACCCTACCTGTTATTGGTTCAAAATCATGTATTGAGAAAATATATGGGTAGCAGCAACCATCCCAACCTATAACATCAAATGGATGATGGCCATAATGCAAACGATATAGCATTCCTTGCTTTTTTGTTTTGATAAGATAATCTCCTGCTTCATCAAAAGTTTGCAAATGCTCAGGGCCGCGTATATCTCTTTCGCAGAATGGCGCATGCTCCATTAATTGACCGTGCCGGCTCATATATCTTTTTGGATAGCGCATGGGCGAATGACTTTCTACTATAAATAATCTATTGTCCTTAGTGTTGAAGCTTATTTGATATATTGTACCTCTGGGCAGCATAATATAATCTCCATAGCTAAAGGGTAGTTGACCATATTGTGTATGTACAATGCCACTGCCTTCATGTACAAAAATCATTTCATCACTATCGGCATTTTTGTAGAAATATTCTGTTAGACTTTTCAGCGGAGCTGCCAATACAATATGGCAGTCATTGTTTACTAATACAGCCTTTCTGCTTTGTAAATAATCCGTTTCCGGTTGTATATTAAATCCTTCAAAGCTTCTATGTCTTAGCATTTTTTCTTCCGCCACTTGTGGCGCAATGCTTACTGCTGCTTCGCTGCGAATGATGCGTGTAGGAGGATAACAATGATAGAGTAAGGAATAATCATCACTAAAACCTTCGGTTGAAAATAACTGTTCGCTATATAAAGAGCCATCAGGCTTTCTAAACTGTGTATGTCTTTTATGTGGTACCTGACCACGAGATATAAAATGTGGCATAAAATAAAATAATGAATTATTGAGTATTTAAATACGAATAGCAAAAATTGTATTGTAGATTCAATAACTATTTTTGCGGGTGGTGTAGGAGTAAAAGTCTATAGCAGTTAGCAAGTGCCTCCAATAGGAAAATATATTTCCAGCTGCGTTTATCGATGAAGTATGTAAAATTTCGATGAAAAGGCATGCACAATGTTGAAGAGCAAAAATATGTGTTATGTATCAACAATATTAGTTGAAACAATAAATTGCTGTTTTAAGCTGAGTACCTTAACAGTACTTGAACCCAGATTTTGCAGTTGAAATGTATTAGAAGGCCAAAACACAGCATACTTTTGCCTATAAGAACCATTGTTAACTTTACAATAGTTCACTATTTCTTCAGCCAAAAATAAACCTCAAACACATTTCTATATTGCCTTTCAGCTTATCTAAACAAAATCAACTTCAAAAATCTGGGTTGAAATAATAAGATCTATACTTTGGATTTTTTAAAACCCAGCTTTCAAACTAAACGTAAAATTTCTGCCAGCAGCACTAAATCCACTTCCAAAATAACGATAGTTTAGATCTGTAAGATTTTCTGCAAGTACCTGAAACATTAGGTTTTTTGAAATGTTTACTGATCCTCTTAGATTAAAAGTCATCCATGAAGGCATACCATCAATTGTTGCATACTGTTGATTGTCTTCTCCACTCGGACTGTAGTCCTCTATTCGTTTCCAACCATTGAATAAGCTATAAAATTCAGCCTGCCATATTTTTTCATTATGCCTTATCCCATAGCGGCCATAAGTAGGTGGTACATGATCAAGCGGCACTGTAGTACCAGCATTTGTATAATCCCCTTTTGTATAGGTAAACACCGCATCAATCGTGGTGTTCGTTGCAACGGTGAGTGAACCATTAATGCTCATTCCAAATAGATTTGCCTTTGCTTTATTTTGCGCAGCAAGTACACCACTATTCACACCATTGTATATAATGCTGTCTGCTCCATTAAATTGAAATACATCCACCACAATTGCATCTCTAAATAGGGTATAAAATACAGAACCACCAATGCTCCATTTTTTGCCCTGTTGGTTGAAATTAATTTCTCCATTATAAGTGTACTCCGGTTTAATGGATGGATTGGGTACTACTACTGCCCCAGTTTTACTATCAAATACTTTACTCAAATCATCCACATTTGGGCTCCTAAATCCACTACTTACAATAGCTGCAATGCGGGTGCCTTTTTCGTTATGATATATTAGGCCTAAATTTCCCGTAAGGGCAACATTATTTTGTCTTGCTTTAGTAAAAGGAAATTTTAAAAGTGAAGTGTCTGCAAACACTGCATTGAGTAAAACATGGTTTAGACGCAAGCCTTCATTTAAAGTGAGTGTAGGACTTATTTTGTAAGTATGCTGTACATATAAAGCATTCCAACTCATACTGGTGGGGCCATCTGCATATCTTGTACTGATGCGGCTGGGTACTCCAGTAGTAATATTTTTTCTTTCCGCTGTGCTGCGCACAAAGTTTGTATATGATTCAGCACCTACATGCAGCTCATTTTTTTGGCCGTAATGTTTCAAATCAATTGTGGCACCAAATGCATTTACACGCTCCCATCTAAAATCTTTATTGCTACTGTTTAACTTACGACTGATTCGGCTTTCCCGTACATCCTGATAGCTGATAGTTGATTTTATATCGCTAAAAAAATTGTTTATTTTTGATGCTGAAAAATGGTATGCACCCATATTCCTAACCGCAGGGCCATAGTACCATTCTGCATATACAGGTTTGCCGCCGGATGTATCTGTAAGGCGGTCATATCGAGGTATATCATTTGTATTGCTAAACTGTAAGTTGAGTACATGCTGAATATTATCTTTTGGTTGATACAAAAACTTTTGCATCACATCTATTTGCTTGTAACCACTGCTTATTTGCTCGTTTGGATTTGGATTTGTGAGGATACTATCTTTATCGCCAAAGCGCTGTACAACAGTAAATTGCTTGCCAAAATCAGGGTATTCATTACGCCTGTTATCGCCTTGTATCATATCTCCAAATTCGCCATAGGTAACTGATGTAAGAGAGGCCCATTCTTTGCCACCAGCATTGATGATGGCATTTACCCTTACTTCATCATTTGCTGTAGCATATCTGGTAGATGCACTGCCGGAAAGTACTGTTTTATTTTGCCCACTTAGCTTTGGGTTCATGGTGTACATATTTACAACACCACCCAGTGCATCACTACCATAAATGGTTGAAGATGGACCATATAAAACTTCTATATGATCTAAAATCATATTGTCAACGGTAAGGATATTTTGAACGTGCCCTGCACGAAATATAGCAGTGTTCATACGCACACCGTCCACCATTAGCAATACACGGCTGGCTTCAAATCCACGTATTACAGGGCTTCCACCTCCCTGCTGACTTTTTTGTACAAATACATTGCCGTCATTAATTAATACATCGGCAGTATTTGGCTGTAATTGAAGTGCATAAGGCTTACGAATTTGTGATACAAATTGTGCAACATGGCGGCACAATTCCGGAAATTTATTGGCATATACCACTACGTCATTCAAATTATTTTCTGTAGTATCTGTAACTGTTTGAGCTTTGAGTAAATGTGGTATAATTAAAAAAATTAATATTGTTATTTTTTTCATGAAATCAATTTAGATAGCACATTATTATATGCTAAAGTTTATAAATCTGTAAAGTAAATCGTCGGTGGGATGTATAGCCCTCACCATTCATTTGATGCATCAGGCATTGGTGTATGCCTATATAATCATTGATAAAAACACTTGTCAGTTTCCTTAGCTCCAGGGGGGAATTCCGGCCACATCTTTAAAAAGAGGTTTTATAAAAAGAGGAGGTTCTGAGAAAAATGTATTGCTGATGAAAAGTGCTGCTTCAATGGATAATATTGGCTTTGCCGGGATAGAGGTAAATATACCAAACCATTGTAGCTCCTGCACTGCAAAAGGGTTTTCATCGTCGTTTGTTTTATGCTGTATGCAGTGGAGTGTATATGTTATGAAGCTTTCTTTTTCGTCAAAATGACCAACTATATATGCAATATTATTTCGAATCTGATAATCTTTTACATCAAAATATTTACCATTAAGTAAAATTTCCTTATGCTTTCTTTCCCAATGAAAATCATCTACAGATATTTCAATATGAATCATTGTATGCTCTGCCGCAGATATATCTTGCTGATGCTGGTGCCATTGCTTTTCAGCTTGCAGGCATATACTGTATATGAATGGTGCATATAGTATGAAAAAAAGAATGCCTGCTGATATTTTGTGACGAAGGATCCTCATTTTTTTTCTGCATCTTCGCTTGTGGAATCCTTATTGCCATCTAACTTTTCTTTGAGTTTGGACAATAGGGTAGCGGCATCATCTGCCATATTGCCAATAGCTTGCTTGGCTTGCTTGGCCATATCACTCGTTTTAGCTTGTTGCCAAAGGCCTTTTGCTTTATCTTCTGCCTGATCAAATGCTGCCTCCGCTTTATCTTCAAATTTGTCGAAAATTTCTTCAGCTTGGTGTGCAAGTTCTTTCAACTTTTCAGACAAAGATTTTTCTTCCTGATTTTCCATACCGCAAATGTAGTATAGTAGCAGCTATCATTTCAGATTAATAAGAATTAAATATGATTTGATAATTTCTTATACATATTCTAAATATTAAGTGCATACAGGATTAATCCTTTAGGAATAAAATATATATAAGACAACAACAATAGTTGGCGAAAAAAATCACCATCTATTGTATGAATTTCAGACGATTTTGCCCTGAGTTTGATTTATATTTTAAATAAAGGAAGGGTACCACACCGCCATTGTCATTCAGTTGAAAAGTGCTGCCTGCATTAAAAAAAAGATTTCTGGTATCACCTATTAGGTTTCCGCTATTTACATCACTCAGATATGTGCCATTAATATAAATTTTATTGGTGCCTCCATATCGGCTTCTAATCGTGCATCACCATTTTCAGTATTGCCACGGCAAGTAAAACTGCCATTAATCCATGCCTTTGCAAAGATAGCAAATGCCATATGAAAAGCACCAGATGCTCCGCTGGTAAACATGGTAAAATTGCAGCCCTCTTCTACCAAAAGCGCAGGGCTGGATTGGGTACTACCAAACAATAGCACATCCCTGTTGGCAGGTGCATCTAATGTAACAGAAGCGTTATTGAGAATCCTTAAACCACCTAATGTAAGATTAATGTCTAAGGCAATATTTGCATCTTGATTGATGATAACAGTATCATTACCACGCGGTGTGCGGGATGGGCTCCAGTTGCCCGCCACACTTCATGTGCCACTGAAGCCACCAATCCAAAGTTTATTTTGAGCTTGTACGGTTTGCACACTAAATAAGAATAGTAAGAGTGTAAAATTTTTCATTTTTTAAAATTGAAACTGTTTTGTATTCCAATAAAAATACAAACAATTAGTTAATAAGGATAATTATTTGACAACTAAGAATATTAGACCACATAAAAAAGGAAATTTTAATACCCCTACGGGGAATGATTCACCTCGAGGAATTATTTCATCAAACTAATTATGTACGGATTCATTGGATGAATGAAAAGCATTGGGGAATGGGTTAAGGAGCAAAAGTCAAAAGATTTGCAACTGTTTCCCAAACAGGCCATTCCTAAATTTCAAAAAAAAAATTGCTTGCATAGAAATTCTTATATATTGCGTATCTTAAATTTTGGCTCATGAAGTCGCTTGCTTTTTACAATCTAAAAGGTGGTGTAGGCAAAACTGCAGGTGCAGTAAACATAGCCTATCTTGCTGCTGCAAATGGATATAAAACTTTGCTTTGGGATTTGGATCCACAAGGAAGTGCATCGTTTTATATGGGTATTAAAGGTCAGAAGAATGAAAGTGGAAAGTTCTATAAAGACACTTCAACCATTGTAGACGCTATAGCCGATTCACAGTTTGAAAATCTTTGGATTTTGCCCGCAGATTTAAGTGCACGCCATGCAGACATTGTTTTAAATGATCAAAAGCAGAGCCGAAGAAAAATTAAAACCATTCTCAATAGCCTAAAACAGTTTGAACTTGTTGTATTAGACGCTCCCCCGGGCATATCACTTTTACATGAAAACATTTTTCATGCAGCAGACTGGATACTGATGCCAAATATTCCTACCACACTTTCTATTCGTTCCTATGAAACAGTGGTACATTACTTTAAAGAAAATGAGCTGGATAAATCAAAGATTAAATGCTTCTTTAATATGGTAGATCATCGCAAATCGTTGCATCATGATACCCTTCAAACTTTTTATAACAATAAACTTTTTTTCAAAAATTATATACCGTACTTAAGTGATGTAGAAAAAATGGGCGTGCATGAGCAACCTCTATTTGAATTTGCCAATAGCAGTTATGCAGCAGAGTGCTATAGAGATTTATGGAAGGAAATTGAAAAGGCTTGTTTGTGATGACGGTTATAGTAGTAAATTTTTTTATCAATTAATAAAATACAAAACAAAAAATAGAATTATGCAGAGAGAATTATCGTCTTGGTATAGTCCCGCATTAGGTGCCGACATGCCCATTGCCTCATATGGACATTATGGTTTTGCCATCTTATTGGTGCCCACTGCGGCGGCGGACTATTTAGAGTATGAAAGATTTTTAATGATGGATGTATTGGCTCCATTTATTGATAGTGGTAAATGCCGCATATTCAGCGTAAACTCTATCAATAATGAAAGCTGGCTCAATAATGAAATGGCCGCCGAGCATAAAGCTATCCGCCATAACCAGTTCAATGATTATATTTTTAATGAAGTAGTGCCTTTTATCCGTACCAATACCAGTGCAGATACCATGATATATACTTGCGGAGCTTCCTTTGGTGCACTACATGCCATGAATCTTTTTTTGAAAAGACCAGACATCATCAATGGTGTCATCAGCATGAGCGGTTTGTATGATCTTACAGAATATACCAAAGGCTTTTGGGATGAGCAAGTATATTTTAACAGCCCCATGCATTATGTACCAAATTTGGAGGACAGTTGGTATTTAGATAGAATAAAAGCAAGCCATCATGTACATATTTACACTGGCAGCGGAAACTATGAAGACCCGGACGGAAGTCGTCATTTTTCACAAGTACTTTGGGATAAAGGAATATGGCATGAATTAGATGTATGGGGTCCTGATATTCATCATGACTGGCCTACATGGAGAAGTATGTTGCCATACATTCTGGATACGAAATTTTAAAAGATAAAATAAGAATTACGGTCATTCTGTTGAATCAGTTAGCGCTTACTATTTCGAATATTATATTCAAAATAGTAAGCTCTTTTTATTTGGTTTAAGTAAAAGCATGAATTGCTTTCCATATTAAATACCCATCAAAGGGTATAACACCATAAACACCTCAAAATAATTTTGTAAAAATTTTTATATGGAATAGCTATACTTTAAATCTCAAACAATGATTCGAATGCTCTGTGTATTGTGTAGTATTTGTTTTTATGGCATGGCTTTAAGCCAAGAAAAAACAGTTGTGGCCTTACATTTAAAAACCGAACCTGACAAAACTGAAGATGGCTGGTATATTGCAATTGAGCGTATTCCGGACATAAACATAACCCCCGGCCAGACATTTATTATTAAAGCAATATTTGAAGATGGGCAAAAAGATACCAGCACAAAAGCAGTAGGAATAGTAGAATCTATAACAACGCAATACATCAATGCAAAAATTCCAGCTGATAAATTCTATTCAACATTTTCCTCCACTGCTATGGCCTATTTTCTTACTCCGAAAAATACGCTTCGAAAAGATATTTTTTACAAGTTTGCCCGTATGCAAATTGGGTTTAAAAGCGTAGAAGATAGTGTCATTTTTAATCCGACTGCACATCTATCCATATTTACAAAAGAAATCGAAGAAAATATACTAACAGCTATGCTGAATGACATCCACTATACCGCATCAGCAATGATCGATCAAAGTGATGGACAGCAGCAAACCATTAATGGTGGGGATTTTGATGGAAAGCCCTTGTTTGAAACCATGCAGATAGTAACAAGTGCAGATCTAAAAAATTTTTTAAATTATGTGTGGGCTAGACCTGAAATTTATACAGGTCAGAACTGGAAAATAAGTGAAATATTTGCCACATGGATGGTCAATCAAACCCCTAAAATTTTGGGTGAAACTGCGGAGTGATTTTTTTATTAGTAAATCAATTATACAATTGGAGAATAAATAATCAAAGTATTTGGATGAGAATGGAGCATTTCAATAGTTGATAATTGAGGTAAAATGTGATTTGTGCCCCTACGGGGAATGATTACTGACTGCCCGTCATTGCGAGTGAAACGACGCAAAAAACATGGCAATAACTTTACCTTGCATAAAACTACTACATATACCTATTAATATTTTTTTTTATAAATACTAATACCACACACTTATTGCTTCCATACTTTTTCTGTTAAGATCAGGGACTTTGCAATCATCTGCCGCATAGCCAACAGGCAACAATAAAAATGGCTTTTCCTCTTCTGGTCTCTGTAAGATTTTTGATAGAAAATTCATGGGACTTGGCGTATGGGTAAGGGTACACAATCCTGCATGATGAATGGCTGTAATCAGCATGCCACATGCTATTCCACAACTTTCTGTTACATAGTAATTTTGATGTTTGTATTTACTGCCATCAGCTTTTTGCTTCCATTCATAGCTTCTTTTAAACACCACAATAATCCACGGAGCAGTTTCAATAAATGGTTTTTCCCAATTGGTTTCAAAAGCAGATAGATCTTCTTTCCATTCATCACTCATCCTGCTTTCATAATTTATTTTTTCTTCCTGCTCTGCTGCAATTCTAATCTGCCTTTTCATATCCGGATTGCTAACACAGCAAAATGTCCATGGTTGCTTATGAGCACCGCTGGGTGCTGTGGAAGCGGTAAGAATAATGTTTTCAATGACTGCTCTATCTACAGGTTTATCAGAAAAAAACCGTACCGATCTTCTCTTATCCATTTCAGCATAAAAATTACTAGTCAATTCTAATAATAAGTTACTGTTGTTCTGCTTCGTTTTATATGGTATCATGAAAATATGATTTTTGATTTTCTAAAAATATATATCAATTGTTTCTGCTACTTTATTTCCCGTAGGGGCTAAACTTCTTTTATTATATTTTGTTAAAAACTATCAATGGTTAATCCAAAGTATGAAAGCCTTCGTTTATTTGTGCTCGAACAATATTTTTGCAAGAATAATCAAATTTAAAAATGAAAATAAAAAGTGTTTTGGGCGTTATTGCAGTAAGTGTACTTACTTCCTTATTGAGTGTGTGGGGTTATAGTGAATATATGCAGCGAAGCAACACAGGTTTTCAAGACTCTGGTCGTATTCCTGCCAACTATGCTGGCTTCTTTAATAACGAGGCTGGTGTAGCAGCCACACCAGATTTTACAGCAGCATCCAACTCCGCTACACCTGCTGTTGTACACATTAAAACAAAAATTAAAGGTAGAACAGTAAGCGGCAAACAGTCCAATCCGTTCTCAGACTTTTTTGGGGATGATGACCCATTTTCTCAATTTTTTGGTGGCCCACGTGTTATGCCTGATCAGCAAGCAAGTGGTAGTGGAGTACTCATGAGTGCAGATGGCTATATCATTACGAATAACCATGTCGTAGATGGAGCCACTGAAATTGATGTAACACTCACAAATAGAAAATCTTACAAAGCCACATTAATAGGTGCAGACCCCAATACAGATCTTGCAGTTTTAAAAATTGAAGGCTCAGGTTTTCCGTATATGATTTACGGTAATAGCGATGAAGTAAAACTGGGACAATGGGTATTGGCAGTTGGTTATCCATTAAATTTGGATGTAACAGTAACTGCTGGTATTGTAAGTGCTAAATCCAGAAATATCGGAATTAATAAAAATGAAAAAGCAATAGAATCTTTCATACAAACTGATGCTGCGGTAAATCCTGGAAACAGTGGTGGTGCGCTCATAAATACAACTGGTGAACTAATCGGTATTAACTCTGCCATAGCTTCACCAACCGGTTCTTATGCAGGATATTCATATGCAATACCGGTAAATATTGTAAAGAAAACAATTGCAGATTTAATAAAATTTGGTGCAGTACAACGTGCATATATTGGTATTCAATATCCTCAGGAGAATGTGCCAGATGAATATTATGAAAAAAATGGACTAAACAAAAATTCTGATGGCGTATTAGTAATGGAAGCAACGGATGGTGGAGCAGCAAAAGAAGCTGGTTTGAAAAAAGGTGATATAATTACTAAAATAAATGGTGTAGCTGTAAACAGTGGACCCGAACTACAGGAACAAGTTGCGGGTTATAAACCCGGAGATAAAATTACTGTTACCTATAAGAGAGATGGTAAAG
>CALAGJ010000018.1 GCA_937892395.1 uncultured Parafilimonas sp. | reverse complement strand
TCTGCTGCAATGGTAGCTGAGCTGAGTGTAATATCCGCAGCCTGTATGGTTTGTACGCCAGCTGCATTTGTTTGGTTGTTAGTAACAGTAGTAGCGGTAGTGAATCCAAATGTTACAGGATTTGTTGCGCCATTTATCTGAACAGTTTTATTGTCTTTTGCAGTATCTCTTACAGTGAAAGTAATGATAAAATAACCCGAACTGCCTGCGTTTACAGTTTTGTTTATATTGATACTATAGTTCTTTGGCGCAGAAAAGTTCGCAACAGAAGTACCCAAATAGTTTGCACCGATTAAGTCCGGATTAACATTAAAGTAAACGTACACATTGGTTAACTCTGTACTGGTATGCGTGCCAGTAAGTGTGAACTGAATATTATTTACAGTTGCATTTGTTCCTGATACTACCATTTTACAAGCATACAATAAGTTGTTCGAAGTATTCTGATAGACTGTACCGACACTATAGCTGGCTGTACTGAGTACAGCACTTGCATATAAAGTACTGGTGTTTATAATACCGAGAAGAGCAATTGTCATCAGTTTGAGTAGTATAGATTTCATAATTCTTAATTTGTAATACAAATGTGACAGATGCAATGCGTCCTATAAAATCAAATGATTGAATGGCGAATATGAATGAGGCAACGGTTTCTTTACAAAAAAAAGAGGGCAAAAACCCTCTTTTAAATCAAAAATTGATAATCCTCTTTCTTCAATATATGTTGATATTATTTCATTTCACTTTATAATGTAGGAGTTTTAAAATCATGTCTTCTCTCATGATAATTTTTTGACGCTGCTACAAAATGTACAAATAGCGGTGCAGGATTTTCAACCGTACTTTTGAGCTCTGGGTGATATTGTACACCAATAAAAAAAGGATGATCTTTTACTTCAACTATTTCCACCAACCCTGTTGCTGGATTAATACCACTCGCTATCATGCCTGCTTTTTCAAATGAGTCCAAATACTCATTATTAAATTCCCACCTGTGGCGATGTCTTTCACTCACCAAAGGCTCATTGTAAATATGCATGGCCAAAGTATTTTCTTTGATTGAGCAGGGATAGGAGCCCAATCGCATACTGCCGCCCATATTTTCCACCTTCTTTTGCTCTTCCATCATATCAATTACAGGGTTTGCAGTATGTGGCATCATTTCGGTACTGTGGGCATCATTAATATGAAGTACGTTTCTGGCAAATTCTATTACCGCCATTTGCATACCAAGACAGATTCCAAAAAATGGTAAACCGGATTGACGGGCATATTGTACTGCTAAAATTTTTCCTTCAATTCCTCGTTTTCCAAAACCGGGAGCCACCAATAGTCCATCTAAGCCTGATAGCTTTTCACCAATATTTTCATGTGTAAGATGTTCACTATGAATATTTATAACCTCTACCTTTACTTCATTTATAGCACCTGCATGTACAAAACTTTCGAGAATAGATTTGTAAGCATCTTGTAGTTCTACATACTTACCTATAAGACCAATAGTAATTTTACTTTTGGGATATTTTAATTTATCTAAAAAAGATATCCATTTGCCCAGCTCGGGTTCAGGATAATTTTGAATGCTTAATTTTTTCAAACATATAAGGTCTAATTTTTCTCTTAGCATTAACAGTGGCACTTCGTAAATGGTACTGGCATCCATTGCTTCTATTACCGCTTCTTTTTTTACATTGCAGAACAATGCAATTTTATTTCTGATACTATCATTCAATGGTTCCTCTGTACGACAAACAATGATGTTCGGTTGAACCCCCGTTTCACTCAGCATTTTTACACTGTGCTGCGTTGGTTTTGTTTTTAGTTCTTTAGCAGCTTTTAAATATGGTATTAATGTAAGATGCACCACTAATACATCTTCATCAGGAAGTTCCCATTGTATTTGTCTTACACTTTCTATAAATGGAAGACTTTCTATATCACCAACAGTGCCACCTATTTCTGTTATTACAATATCGTATTTACCACCCTTGCCCAGCAGCAGCATGCGCTCCTTTATTTCATCTGTAATGTGGGGTACTACTTGTACTGTTTTACCCAGAAATTCTCCTTTGCGCTCTTTGTCAATGACCGTTTGATACACCCTGCCCGTAGTAACATTATTGGCCTGAGAAGTAGTTATATTTAAAAATCTTTCGTAGTGTCCGAGATCTAAATCTGTTTCTGCGCCATCGTCTGTTACATAACATTCTCCATGCTCATAAGGATTCATGGTGCCGGGGTCAAGATTGATATAAGGATCAAATTTCTGTATGGTAACAGTAAAGCCTCTTGCTTGCAATAATTTTGCAAGTGAAGCTGCTACAATTCCTTTTCCTAAGCTACTGGTAACGCCACCCGTAACGAAAATATATTTACTCATTTTGCATTTTTTATAGCATCAAAAAAAACACCCTCGTTTTCTTTATTTCTTATGAGAAAGAAAACAGGTAGTATTAAAATTTACAATAAAGTTCGTGATGACCGATAAGAAGATAATCTTGGAGGTCATGCAAAAATAAGCAAGCAAATCAAAGCAGCAACCGATTCTTTAAAAATTCTGAAATTTCAGGGTGAAAAAAACACAAAAAATTTAATTGCCATTTTTAGCAATCGATTGAATCTTTATACGGCTCTCAATTTCATATTTTGTATTCTTCTGTACATGCTCATTACAAATCCAATGATCATTATAACTATACCTATCCACAATACATTGATGAATGGAAATGCATAAACTTTTAAGGTTACAATATCATTCATACGGCGATCTTCTTTTATCCCAATCTCTAAAATTCCTTTTTGTTCGTCCACTATGCGGTTAAACTTTAGTACCATGCTTTGAGAAAGCACGGTATCGGGTATAATATCTAGTGTGCTATCTTTGAGTATTATAGCAGGTTTTACAGCATACTTGCTGCCTTCTTTAGATATTACAGTAATGTCTAATTGTACTGCAAGTGCTCCCGGTGCAAGCCGAGCCTGCATGTCAGGAGGGTTCAAATCACTCTTATTCAAAATGATCATACCATTACTGTAAAAAGAAGTATCGCCTGCTTGCAGGGTAATAGGTCGGTATTGAATGGTATCATTACTCGTTCCTTGTTGAAAACTGGAGGTATAAACAAATATATCATTATTCCAAAAATGCTCTTTATCAGGATTTGCTGAAAAACCTTCTTGGCCTTTGTTATTCGCTAATACATCCGGATATATAAAAAATGATTTCGAGCCATCTTTTGGTTCAAATAATAATTCAAAATATTTCTTCCTATCATAGGTATTGGTGCTGTCTCCCTGATAGGTTACATGATAGGTATTCATGTCTGTACGTAGCCCTTTAAACAAGGTAATATTTTCAGCAGGATCTTCATTCTTTGATTTTTCAAATAAGGCTATGCCTGTTGTATTTTGACTAAGCACAGCTTTGCCGGCAGATGAAAGTATAATACCTAATAGTACCATACCAAAACCAACATGTGCTACCGAAGCTCCACTCGTTTTTACTTTGCCTTTTAACCCGGTAAATATGTATCCGGCATTGGCTATAATAGCATATACACTTGCAAACAGTGCTACATATATGGCTCCAAGAAAGCCTGCCCCTTTTTCCGTATAGGATACATTTCCAAAAATGCTTATACATACGCTAATCACTAATGCAATAACAGTAGGTAACATTATCTTTTTTGCAAACTGATTTCTGGGCGTGTCTTTATATTTGAGGTACTGCGTAATGGCTGTAAGTACACCAATGATAATAGCAATAAATATCTGTACCTGATTGTGCGCAAAAACAGGATCTTCGGGCAAGGCCACATTTGTTCCAAATACTAAATTGTACACAGGAACAGATGTTTTTGCAGTGATAATAATGCCTGAAAGGAATAAAACCAAAGCTCCAATAAACATCCAGAACTCTCTGCTGTAGCTACTTTCCTCTTTATGAATGGTAGGAATGTTTTTTCTATTGATAAAAAATAATACTAAGGCGGGAATTAGAAAAGCTCCAAAAAAACAGAGTAGTTGAACGGTCATATCAGCACCTGTAAAAGCATGTACAGATGTATCACCAAGCACACCACTTCTAGTCAAAAATGTACTATATAATACCAAAGAAAAACTTAGGATATAAAATATGTAGGTGGTGCGCAAACTATATCCACTGTGTTTATAAATGAGGTTGGTATGTAAACCTGCTACTAATATCAACCAAGGCACTAAGCTGGCATTCTCTACAGGATCCCAAGCCCAATAACCACCAAAATTCAAACTTTCATAAGCCCATGCGGCTCCCATCATGATGCCTGTTCCCAATGCGGCTCCGCTAAATAAGGTCCAAGATAAACTTTTTGTAGTCCAGCTATGGTCTTTTGTTATCAATCCACCGTAAGCAAATGCAAATGGAACAATGGTGGAAGCGAATCCTAGAAATAAAACCGGAGGATGAATGACCATCCAATAATTCTGAAGGAGTACATTTAAATCATTACCTTCTTTAATACGTGCCAATTGCAAATAATCAGGGTTATTAAACAAGGGCATATCCGGCATTTGCTCCCTGAAAAGTATAAAAGGATTTCCGCCTACTTTATAGCCAAAGAAATAAATACCGATGAGCATTGTGGCTATAAAAAATTGACAAAAACTGATTACGGTCATAGTGGTTGCTTCCCACTTTCCAGCTTTTCGTATGAGCAAAAAACCCAATACACAATTCCAAAAATTCCAGAGTAAAAAACTACCTTCTTGTCCTTCCCATAAACTGGCTAATAAATATTGTGGTTGTAGATTGATACTGCTATGATTCCATGCATAATAATATTCATGGTAATGGTTAGCAATGATAAAAACCAATAAACTGAATACGCCCAACACAGAGCAGCATACTGCGGCATAAGACCATCTGCCCATTTTAATCCACCCATCTGCATGTGCAGATTCAGATTTTTTCGAAGCAAAAAAATAAGATAAGGTTGCGGTAAGCGATGCGGTAAGCGAAATAAGAATCAACCATTCTCCTATTTGACCGGGAAGCAGATGCTCTCCATTATACTCCATAATGACGTATTGCTGTATGTATTCTTTAATATGATGAGGTGGTGTCTGACATTTGTGTTTTCACATTTTGTGCATTGGCACTTATATCATCTTTATACTTGCTGGGGCATTTCAACAGAATATCCTCACATTCAAATGCCCCATCTTTAACTCTACCTTTTAAAACAATACGCTCACTTTTTTCCATATCTGTTGGTTTAGCATTGTGATAAATAACCGGTATGGAATTGCCCAAAGTATCTATGGCAGTAAATTGAAGCAGGTTTGGATTGGTAGCAGGGTCGTATTCAAAAGGCTTTGATTTATCCAGCTTCGCAATAAGATTTACATATCTGCCCGGTTTTGCTTTTGCACTCTCTATGGTTTCATAAGTGGTTACACTACCCATAAAACTAATGAGTACACCAATCGAGATGGCTATGAGCGCCAGTGCAATGATATGTGTCTTCTTCATAAAAAAATTTTTGCAAAAATAGGCTTTGAATTTTCAATACCTAAAGCATGTTGAACATCATATCAGAAAAAAAACATCAATAGGAAACAAAGTATGTTTAAGCATCAATTATCAATCATTGAGTAGCAGGCTACCTCTATCTGAAGGTGGTAGTTTGCATGGCACCCCCTTGGGCGGGCCGCCACCATCCACAGGTCTTTTGCAAATATTGGGAATTAGTTGATAACTATCCGCAGTGGCTTTTACAGAGTCAGCGTCAAATCCTGCATTGGCTATGCTGGCCCTCAAATAATCTGCTGTAATCCGATCAGGAAAATACTGAATTCTGATATTGGCCGCACTCATATTTATAATCCAACGTACAATGCCCGCATCATTTGCAGGCCCTTTTTCATGCAGCAAATATTTTTCTAAGTGGGTACTACATTCCCAGCATTTCATTTGAGGCACAGCAATGGTTATCCATACGGATTTAGCTTGCATGACCTGTGCATTTCCTTGGTTAATCACCAAATTCAACATCATTAAAATAAATAACTTTTTCATATCACCAATATTTTTTGATTATACACCTTTCCAGCTTGCAGGGTCTGCACTCCAATTCATTAGAACTGCCTCCATTTCTGGGCTTATTATTCCTTTATCAATGGCCAGTGCTATCAGCGACTTATAAGTGGTTAATGATTCATAATGTACAGCAGCAGTTTTAAAAGCTGCCGCCGCCTGAGGAAATCCATAATTGAAAATAGAGACTAACCCATCAATTTGTAAACCAACTTGCTTCAATACATCTGCCACCTGCAAACTACTTTTTCCGGTTGATATGAGGTCTTCAATAATAACCACACGTTGACCCGGTTTATAAAATCCTTCAATCTGGTTTCCTAAGCCATGCTCTTTTGGCTTTGGTCGCACATAAATGTAGGGTAGCTTTAATTGATCTGCAGCCATAGCACCCCATGCTATTCCTGCAGTAGCCACACCTGCCAGTATATCTGCATCGGGAAATTCTTCAAAAATAGTATTACACAATTCACTCTTTATATAATCTCTTAAAAACGGATAGGAAAGCACTCTTCTGTTATCGCAATATACCGGGCTTTTCCAGCCGCTGGCCCAGGTAAATGGTTGCTCCGGGCTTAGCTTGATAGCTTCTGCTTGTAGCAATTTTTCTGCAATAATTTTCTCATTTTTCATGGCACGAAGATATGTTTGCCACAAACACAGTGTTATCAATATCAGTATTTAACAAGATTTTTTACTATGAAAGAAATTATAGCAGCAGGTGGTTTGGTATTTAATGAGGAGGCTCATTTGTTACTCATATTCAGAAGGGGCAAATGGGATCTGCCAAAAGGAAAAGCAGATGAAGGTGAAACAATTGAAGCAACGGCGATGAGGGAAGTAATGGAAGAAACAGGTTTACAACAGCTACAGTTAATAAAATCCGCAGGCACTACCTTACATACTTATTTTGATCAATGGCTGCAAGAAGATGTAATCAAAAAAACTTATTGGTTTGTGATGCATGCAGATGGTAGCCAAAAGCTCATACCACAAACAGAAGAAGATATTGAAGAAATCATTTGGGCAGATGCCGATAGGATAAAAACCTGTATGCACAATAGCTACTCAAATATTGTGGAGATAATAGAACTTGTTTGTTTATAGACCGAGTGCTGGCAGTTCATTGCTTTTGATTCAATTCAATTATTCACTCTATACATGATATATCAAATTGTATAGACTGAGTTTTACCTTAAAAAATTCTATTATAAACTTGCCGCCATATCTTTTATATCCTGCATTATTGAATGTGCCAATTGGTCCGCTTGTTCCACTGTTTCACTTTCCGAATATATGCGTATGATTGGTTCCGTATTGCTGGTGCGCAAATGCACCCAAGAGCGCTCAAATTCAATCTTTAAACCATCCTCCATATTCATTGGTTGATTACTATATTTTTCTTTCATGCTGTCAAATATTTTTTGCACATCCATACCCTCGGATAAGTTGATTTTATTTTTGCTCATATAATAATCAGGGTAAGTACTCCGTAGTTCAGCTGTAGTTTTATTAGATTTTGCCAACAGACTTAGAAACAAAGCAATTCCTATCAAAGCATCTCTACCATAGTGTAGTTCAGGTATTATAATGCCACCATTTCCCTCGCCTCCAATTACTGCATGTTGTGCTTTCATTTGGTTTACAACATTCACTTCGCCCACCGCACTTGCATAGTAATTTCCATCATGTCGTATCGTTACATCCCTTAGTGCTCGGGTACTACTCATATTGCTTACCGTATTTCCTTTACGATGCTGAAGTACATAGTCTGCCACCGCTACAAGTGTATATTCTTCACCAAACAAACTGCCGTCTTCACATACAAAACAAAGCCTGTCCACATCTGGATCAACTGCTATACCCACATCTGCTTTATTTTTTATTACCGCTTCGCGTAATGAGGTAAGGTGCTCCGGCAAAGGCTCCGGATTATGAGCAAAATTTCCTGTAATGTCAGCGTTAATTACATGCATTTGCTGCACACCTAAGCTGCTTAATAATGCAGGCACAGCAATGGCTCCACTACTATTTATGGCATCTATAACGATAGTAAAATTTGCAGCTGTTATGGCAGATACATCTACTAATGGATGATGCAGTATTGCATCCACATGTCTTCTTAAAGCAGTTTCATCATAGCTCATTTTCCCTGCTTTATCTACGGGTGCAAAATTGAATTGACCTGTGGCAGCTATCTCCAATAAATCGGCACCTTCTGCCGCATTGATAAACTCTCCTTTGTGGTTTAATAATTTCAATGCATTCCATTCCGCCGGGTTATGGCTTGCTGTTACTATAATACCACCACCCGCTTCATGGTGTGGTACTGCTATTTCCACAGTAGGTGTAGTACTCAAGCCTAAATTTACCACATCTATTCCACATGCCAAAAGCGTTTCAGCTACAAGCGAAAGCACCGATGGACCACTTATTCTTCCATCTCTACCTATAACTACTTTGTTTACGGCACCCTGCTTTTTAAGCCATTCTGCATAAGCAGCAGTAAACTGTATAATGTCAACAGGAGTTAGGTTGTCACCTGGCTTGCCACCTATGGTGCCACGTATTCCAGAAATTGATTTGATCAAAGGCATAAAGATTCTTTTGGGGTGGCAAACATATTGCAAATTCAAAATGGAATCACTATAAAATAGTACCCACAAATTTATTCTACAGTGGCAGCACATAACCTATATTTTTGCATATTATAACAACGCTATATGCCGGATAAAGAATGGTATAAGGAATGGTTTAGTTCACCTTACTATGATATGCTTTATAAGCAAAGAGACGAGCAGGAAGCTACCCAGTTTTTACAACTCCTCATCAAAACAATGGAAGCTACACCAGGTAGTTTGGTCTTAGATGCTGCCTGCGGCAAAGGCAGACACAGTAAAGCATTGGCCGATATGGGTTTTGATGTAACCGGGATAGATATATCAGAGCCATCCATCTTAGAGGCAAGAAAAAATGAAAGAGAAAACCTGCAATTTTTTGTGCATGATATGAGACTGCCTTTTATGATTAACTATTTTGATTATGCTTTTAATTTTTTTACAAGTTTTGGATATTTTCATACAGACCGGGAGCACGATAATGCAGTCCGTACCATAGCACAGAGTTTAAAACCCAATGGTATATTTGTTATAGATTATTTAAATGTACACTATAATGAAGACAATATCATTCAAAACGAAGAAAAGCAAGTGGGCGATTTTCATTTTCATGTAGCCCGCTGGCATGATGAGAAGCATTTTTATAAACGCATTCAGGTTACTGAACCCACAAGTCAGCACATCAAACATTTATATACGGAAAAAGTAGAGAAATTTTCACTTGGAGATTTTACAGATATTCTGGCCTACCAAGGTTTGATAGTGGAAGATGTATTTGGCGATTATAGAATGGGCCCTTACCATATCAGAAAGTCTCCACGTATGATCATTATGGCAAGAAGAATTCACTAAGCCATGCACAGCCAGATTTTGCAATGGGATTATTGGTTGTTTTTTAAAATAAACCGGGACTGGACTTCTCCATTCATTGATGGCATCTATCCTTGGTGGAGGGATATGACTGCATGGTATCCATTATATCTCTTTATCATCATTTTTGTATGGCAAAATTTCAATTCTAAAAATAGATGGATTTGGTTTTTACTGATAGCACTTGCCATAACAATTTCCGATCAAGTAAGTAGTAATCTATTAAAAGAATGGGTGCAGCGGTTAAGGCCTTGTCAAGACCCCGGTGTGGCGCCTTATGCACGTATGTTGTTGGATCACTGTAGCGGGGGCTATAGCTTTCCATCCTCACATGCTACCAATCATTTTGCAGCAGCTGTATTTTTTTATAAATCTTTTTATTCTTTTTTTGGTAAATGGAATTATTTGTTTTTTTTATGGGCTGCCACTATTAGTTACGGTCAGGTTTATACCGGAGTGCATTATCCAATTGATATTATTTGCGGAGCAATAATTGGTGTACTAATAGGATGGGGTATGAGTAGGTTATATGATAGATTTAAAACAGTATAGACGGCTGTTTCTTGGTGTTTTATGATGAATTTATATTGTATCCGTCAAAGTATTTACAATGCAATTGATTAATTATTTCATTACTCTTTTGCTAATTACAATTAGCAGCTTTTATTCGGCATGTCAGAAACCCCATGATAATGATTTTGTGGTATATATTTCTGATACCCAAATGGACAGTATCGATCTATATTGGAAGAATGATAGTAATCTTATTTTAGGCAGTATTACAAATTTGAAAAATTACCTAAATGATAAAGGGGCTACTTTATTATTTGCGATGAATGGAGGAATATATAAAACGGATCAATCTCCACAAGGCTTATATATACAAGGTGCAAAATTGATAAACGGATTAGATACAAACTCCGGGAAAGGAAATTTTTATATGAAACCCAATGGGGTATTTTATATGACAAGCAGTAATGAAGCACATATATGCCGATCGGAAGATTTTTCCAAAAGAAATGATGTCAGGTTTGCAACACAATCCGGGCCGATGCTCCTCATAAATGGGACCATTCATCCAGCATTTATTCGAGAATCAAAAAATTTAAATATAAGAAATGGTGTTGGTGTGTTGCCAAATAATAAAATAGTGTTTGTGATGTCAAAAAAAGAAATAAATTTATATGATTTTGCAAATTACTTTAAGACTTTAAGCTGCACCAATGCATTGTATTTGGATGGCTTTGTATCAAGGGCCTATTGCCCCTCAGATAATTGGGTTCAACTAGATGGAAATTTTGGTGTAATGATTGGTATTACTAAGCGGAAGTGACCTTTTCCCCAGTACGAAAACTTATGATACCGATAAAAATACATGGTTAAAAATAACCCTGAATTTTTAAATCAAGAACCTATTTATTACAGTATAGCTCCATATTTACAAAGACTTCATTTCTTCAGCCCATTTATCCCTTTCATCGGGTGCCAATTTCCATGGTGCAAAATTATTTTCAATATTGCTAAAAGTATTATTCCATTCTGCCGGAGCATTTGCTTCCTCCATGATGAGGTATCTGCGCATTTGAAGAATGATATCTAATGGGGAAATGCTTACTGGACAGGCCTCTACACATGCATTGCAAGTAGTACAGGCCCTTAGTTCTTCCTCAGAAATATAATCTCGAATCAGGGTTTTATTGTCATCAGTAAAACTGCCATTTGTATCCACATTTTTACCCACTACCTCCAGTCTATCCCTTGTTTTCATCATGATGCTGCGGGGGCTTAATTTTTTGCCGGTAATGTTTGCCGGACAGGCAGATGTACATCTACCACATTCTGTACAACTATATGCATCCAAAAGATTTTTCCAACTCAGGTCAAATACATCTTTTGCTCCAAATTTTTTTGGTGCTTCTACAGGTATGTCGCTGGGTATGGTTTCAGGTTGCATAGCATACAAAACCTCCTGCTGTATTTCAGGCATATTTTGCATTTTACCTTGAGGCGTTAATGGGGCATAGTATGCATTGGGAAATGCCAATACAATGTGTAAATGTTTGCTATAGGGCAGATAATTTAAAAATGCAAATATGCCGGCTATGTGCAGCCACCACGCAGTACGTTCAATGCCTGCCAATGTGGTCAGACTCATTCCAGAAAATATTGGCTTTAATAGGGTTGACACTACAAAATTTCCGGTGGTATGCACTCCATAATGGCCATAATTATTGTCTTGCAAAATGGTATCGCAGGCATTCATTGTAAGAAAAAGACTCATCAAAATAATTTCTGTAATGAGGATATAATTAGCATCACTTCGTGGCCATCCATCTAAATCATTGCTGATAAATCTTTTTAATTTCAGCAAATTTCTCCTTGCTAAAAAAATAATACAAACTATAAGCACGCCTGCTGCTAATAGCTCAAAAAAGTTGATAAGAAAGGAGTAAAAAGGACCCAGCAATCCAAGAAAAAGACGATGAGTGCCAAGGATGCCATCCAAAATAATTTCTAATACTTCTATATTGATTATGATGAATCCTGCATATATTATAAAATGCATGACTGCTACTAAGGGATTCTGAAACATTTTTTTCTGACCAAAGGCCAGTAGTAAAACATTGCGCCAGCGCTGCCCGGCATGATCTGAAACGGGCATTGTGCGCCCCATCAAAATATTCCTACTTATTGACTTTGCTTTTTTACTAAATACCCAAATAGCTGCTGTAGCCATGAGTATAAAAACGATTTGTAATACTATTTCCATAAAAATAACAGGCTGCTAAAATACTCAATCAAATGTGGTTTGATAACAATTGGTAGCTAATTCTTTTTATCAGCCTATCCAAACCAACTTTGATACATGTAAAAATCTCCATTAAGAACAAATAAATCCAACAGCCATTTCAATCAAACAGTTTTATGAACTACCAATAATATTGTGTAATTTTTAAATAAGCAAATACGCCATTGTACTACCGCTTTATTCAATTAGAATTTATAGATTCGCCCTCCGGGCAATGATTGGAGCGGATGTATAGATTTGAAATTTTTACGGTGTAGCTTCAATTCCAAAGTTGCATCTGCCAAATTTATCGCAGATGGTCATCCATCAATAAATGAAACAAATCATGAATCATTATATTTTTTATTTGCTTCATTTCACTCACAATGATTGGCCGCGCATCATCATTCCCCGTAGGGGTAAAAAATATTCACAGCCAATAATCTCTTGCAAATAAGACGCCTTTTGGAAAGCTACACACACCAATACATTTTTTGTCAATTTTGGCTTTTCTGCTTTTCTGCTAATATTGCAGCGTTGTTCCGTTGAAAACAAATGGCCTGTATTTATGTCAAAATGATCTAAATACAAATCAAAAAAAAGTGAATGTCAAAAAATTTATTAATAGTAGAAAGCCCTGCAAAGGCTAAAACAATTGAGAAAATCCTCGGTAGCGATTTTGAAGTAAAAAGCTGCTACGGACATATAAGAGACCTTGAAAAAGATGAAATGGGTATAGATGTAAGCAATCATTTTAAACCTCGCTACATTGTGCCCGATGAAAAGCAAAAAGTAGTAAAAGAACTGAAGCAGCAAGCTGCAAAATCAAAAGAAGTATGGCTGGCTACGGATGAGGATAGAGAGGGAGAAGCCATCAGTTGGCACCTTTGTGAAGTGCTGGGTCTGGACCCCGTTTCTACCAAGCGAATTGTTTTTCATGAAATTACAAAACCCGCCATTCAAAAAGCTGTACAAACACCCCGCACTGTGGATATGCATTTGGTAAATGCACAGCAGGCCCGCCGTGTTATGGATCGTATAGTTGGCTTTGAACTGAGCCCCGTGCTGTGGAGAAAAATGAGTATGGGCAATACCCTATCCGCAGGCCGTGTGCAGAGTGTGGCTGTAAGGCTAATAGCTGAAAGAGAAAGAGAAATCAATACTTTTAATGCTCAAAGCCATTTCAAAATAGAAGCCCTTTTTGATGCGAAAGATGTGCAGGGCAAAGCAGTACAATTTACCGCAGAGGGCAGCAAACAAAAAACTAATGACGATGCTTTTACATTTTTAGAGTCCTGCAAAGGCGCATCTTATACTGTTAGAGATATACAAGTAAAGCCGACAAGAAGATCTCCGGCTCCACCATTTACCACTTCCACCCTTCAGCAGGAAGCGGGAAGAAAATTGGGCTATGGCGTAAGTAAAACCATGCTAATAGCACAAAAACTATATGAAAGTGGTAAGATTACCTACATGCGTACGGATAGTGTAAACATTAGTCAAACCGCCAGTGCTGATATAGAAAACCATATTACAACACAGTATGGCAATAAATATGCTCACCCCCGCAGATTCAAAAATAAAAACGAAGCTGCACAAGAAGCACACGAAGCCATAAGGCCCACATATATACAACAGATGACTGTAGAAGATGAAGAAGTAAGGCGTTTGTATGAACTAATATGGAAGCGAACTATTGCAAGCCAAATGGCTGAAGCAGCATTTGAAAAAACTGTGGCCAAAATACTGATTAGTACCAATAAAGAAGAACTTACTGCAGAAGGAGAAGTGCTGCGGTTTGATGGATTTTTAAAAGTATATACAGAAAGCAGGGATGATGATGGGGATGATGAAAGCCGCTCCGGCATGCTGCCTCCGCTTGCAGTTGGTCAGCAAATGCCCCTTATAAATATGAAGGCTACAGAAAAATTTTCAAGACCTGCACCAAGATATTCAGAAGCATCACTGGTAAAGAAATTAGAGGAGTTGGGCATAGGCCGCCCATCTACTTATGCCCCGACTATTTCTACCATACTAAAGAGAGGCTATGCAGATAAAAGAGATAAGGAAGGCATAAAACGAGATGTGCGTGTACTCAAAATGCACAACAATGAAATCCAGCAAATACTACAGCAGGAAAATACTGGTGTAGAAAAAGCGAAATTAGTTCCTACAGATTTAGGGCTTGTGGTTACAGACTTTTTGCACCAGCATTTTACAGAAATCATGGACTATGGCTTTACTGCAAAAATTGAAGATGAATTTGATTTGGTGGCAGAAGGTAAAAAGGAATGGAGTGGTGTAGTAGATAAATTTTATACCCCATTTAAAGAAGATGTGGCCAAAACAATGGAAACAGCAGAGCGCATACGTGGGGAGCGTGAGCTGGGTGTAGAAGCAGCATCCGGAAAAAGGATTGTGGCCCGTATGGGGCGCTTTGGTCCTATGATTCAAATTGGAGAAGCTACAGATGAGGAGAAGCCGCGTTTTACTCGTTTAAAACAAGGTCAGAGTATAGAAACCATAACATTAAATGAGGCTATGGAATTGTTTCAATTGCCCAGGGTTATAGGTGAATATGAAGGTCTTGAATTGCAGGTAAATAGTGGCCGCTATGGTCCCTACGTAAAGTGGGGTGAAGCATTTGTATCACTACCAAAAAATGAAGACCCCATGACGCTGGAAGTAGAAAGAGCCATTGAAATTATACTTCAAAAGCAAGACGCAGATGCACCCATTGCTGCCTTTCAAAATATGCCAGTTACAAAAGGTAAAGGACGCTTTGGCCCATTTATAAAATGGGATAATCTATATATCAATGTACCCAAGGCTTATAATTTTGATGCCCTCACTCAGCAGGATTGTGAGGAGCTAATTGAGAAGAAAATAGAAAAAGAAAATAACCGCTATATACAACAATGGGCTGCAGAAAAAATTTCAATTGAAAATGGCAGATGGGGTCCCTACATACGCTTTGGTAAAAAGATGCTGAAAATGGGACGCAAATCTGACCAATCAAAATATACAGACGAAGAATTGAAAGTGGTAGATATCAACGAAGTAAAACGAATGATAACGGAGCAGGTGCCAGATGCCTTTACAAAAAAAGTAGCTGCAAAAAAATCGCCCACTATCAAAAAAAGCATAAAAAAATAAATCGTTTTTTAAGTTGAGGGGTCATTTATTTTCGCCTCCGGCAATGAATAAGCAGTAGAAATGTTTAAACAAAATAGATTCAAGATTTAGTAAAAAAAATGCAATAATGGAATATCCAAATTGTCCAGAATGTCAAAGTAGTAATACATATCCTTTTGAGGATAATTATGTATGCCCTGATTGTTTTCATGAGTGGAGTATTCAATCAGCCACTGATGCAGAAAGCGTCAATGCATTGATTGTAAAAGATGCAAATGGCACAATTTTACAAGACGGTGATACCGTGGTAACCATAAAAAATTTGCCTGTAAAGGGAACCTCCCAATCTATAAAAGCAGGTACCAAAGTAAAGAAAATAAGACTTACAAATGGTGATCATAATATTGATTGTAAAATAGATGGTTTTGGAGCAATGGCATTGAAATCGGAGTTTGTAAAAAAGGCTTAGTACAATTAAAAAAAATTCATTTGTAGGTCGTACAGTACAAAGCTTATTGTTAATAAGTGAACAGGTGCATATCTATTAAAGTTTCTTCACATTAAGACTGCATCCCGTTTTTAGCATTTTATTTGCACTGAAATAAGAAATTGCAAATAATGAAATCAATCTGTTTTCTGTTTTTTCTGATGATTGGCATTCAGATTAACGCACAGCAGCGGCACTACATTTTATTACAGTCAGATGCGGGTAGTTCATTTACCGTAAAACTAAATGACCAAACATATACCTCATCTTCAGCAGGGCATATGATCATACCACGTCTTTTTTCCAACAGGTATAGCCTGCAAGTAAATATAGATAATGGGACAAAGCCTTTATTTTTTAGCTGCAACCTCAACGAAAATGATGTAGCTTATTCCCTTAAAAATTTTGGGGAAAAGGGTTGGGGTTTGCAAAATATGAGCACAAAGGAAGTAATGCTTGCAGCCACACAGCCCATCACAGATGCCGGTGTATCAGGAAGTTCTGTTTTTAGTGATATGCTCATGGAAGTAGCTGATGATTCGCTACTCAATAAGAAAAATATACCCGCAATTGACCCTATAGTAAAACAAAATTCAATAGAGAATAATACCCCTACAAGTAATGCTGATATAGAAATACAGCATGCCATTGATTCGGTAGCTCAATTGCAAATTTTACAAGAAAAAACCGAGCAAATAGAAGAAAATAAAATCCAAGAAAATATTCCGCAGGAAATAAAAGATACCGCTGCTGCTACCATTCCCCTTACTACAGAATGGATATCAGATACCGCAGCATTGGTAGTAACACCCATCAACGTGGATGTGCAAAAAGAAATTGTAGAAACAAAAGCTGATACAACAAAAGCTGATAAAATCGTAGCACCAGAAATTTTTGTACCCGTAGATACTGTAAAGCAAAGTATTGACAATCCATTTTATAATCCGGGTACTACAACAGAAGTAAAAAAGGAGATTGAAAATAAAGAAACTTTACAGCCAGTTGTAGAAAAAGAACAGGAGCCAGCTAAGATAGAAACAGAACAAACTATACTGACAGATACAAAAACCATTGTGGCTACACAGGGTGCTTTGCGACCCGGTTGCAAGGATATGTATCTTGATGAAAGTATCGAAAAATTAAAAAGAAAAGTAGTGAATGAAAATAGCATCGATGACATGATACAGGTTATTTTAAAATCTACTTCTAACAAGTGTTTGACAACGGCGCAGGTTAAAACTTTAGGAGGTCTTTTTCTCAGTGATGAAGGCCGTTATTCCTTGTATGATGCCTTATACAGCAAGGTGTATGATTATGGGATGTACAGCAGTTTAGAGAAGCAAATTATAGATCCATATTATAAAACCCGATTCCTCGCTTTACTACGGTAATTTAATAAATATATATGCAGCGATATTTTATTGAGGTTGCTTATATGGGCACTAATTACAGCGGTTTTCAAACACAACAAAATGCAAAAACCATTCAGTCTGAAGTAGAGCTTGCACTAAAGATATTGTGCAAAGAAGCCATTCTATTAACCGGAAGCAGCCGCACCGATGCAGGTGTACATGCCATTCAAAATTTTTTTCATACTGAAAGCAAAATAGTATTTACACAGCGGCATATTTATCATTTGAATGCCATACTGCCTCCTCAAATTGTTATCAAAAATATTTACGCTGTAAGCGATACAGCGCATTGTCGTTTTGATGCCACAGCACGTAGATACGAATATCATATTGTAAGGAAAAAGCATCCTTTATTGCAAGATCGCTCCTTTTACTATCCATACACTTTAGACATAAATTTATTAGAAGAAATGGCCATTCGGTTGAAATCTATAACCGACTTCAAAAGCTTTGCAAAAAGACATTCGCAAGTAAATAATTTTAATTGTCAGATACAAGCATCTTTTTGGAAGATGCAGGATGATCTGCTTATTTACACAGTGCAAGGCAATCGCTTTTTAAGAGGAATGGTACGAGGACTTACAGGCACCATGCTCAAGCTGGCAAAGCAAAAAACTGGTGCAGATGCTTTGGTGCAAATTGCTGATGCAAAGGATTGTGCATTTGCTGATTTTAGTGTGCCAGGTAAAGGCTTGTTTTTGACATCAGTAATATTTGATCCATCTGTTTATGCAGGTAAAGAAGTAAAATAACCTTATGATCGTATTTCAATAAATAAAAATGTAGTTTTAAAAAATATGACCAGTTATAACAACCAAACTTCTACAGCATTGTATGAGCAGTACAAATCATTAATGCTGCAAGTAGCGGATTTAAGATATGCTGCAGCTGTGCTGCAATGGGATGAAGAAACTTACATGCCTCCAAAAGGTGCTGCTATAAGAGGAAGGCAATTGGCTACCCTATCTGAAACTGCACACAGCTTATTCACAGATAAAAAACTGTACGAATTGCTGCATGCTTTAAATGAGCGAAATGATTTATCAACGGATGAGCGCATTAATGTACAATTGAGTTTTGAAGATGTAACACGCCAGCAAAAGCTAACGCCTACGTTTGTTAGAAATATGAGCGAAGCGGTATCTCAATCCTTTCATCAATGGGTGGTGGCAAAGCAATCAAATGACTTTCAATCCTTTGCTCCCTATTTGAATAAGGTGATCCTCCTAAAGCAAGAGGAAGCAGCTATAAGGGGACATAGTGGGCATCCTTACAATGCCATGTTGGATGAATATGAAAGAGGCAGCACTGTAGCTCAGTTAGATAAACTATTTGATGCATTAAAGCCGGTACTTTTAAGTCTAATACCCGCTGCTACCACATTCACAAACGTAAACACTGATTTTCTGAATAGGCATTATGATAAAGATGAGCAGTGGGAGTGGGGCTTATTTTTATTGAAGGAGTTGGGCTTTGATTCGCTGGAAGCGC
>CALAGJ010000017.1 GCA_937892395.1 uncultured Parafilimonas sp. | reverse complement strand
ATCCGTTTTCGTTTTCCCGATCTTCTGTCAGAACCTATTGGGATTTACAGCACAACAAACCGGTGAATTACTAATACCCGGCGGATTGGCTACAATATTTATGATGCCAATGGTCGGGAAATTATTACAGAAAAAATTCCCGCCGCAAATTATGGCTACCGGCGGATTTATCATGTTCTTTTTATTCACCTACCTGTTATCCGGTTCTAGTTTATCTTCAGGAGAAAGTTCTTCCATTCCAAGAATAGCAATAATATCCTGGAGGTCACGGTAGCGTTGCAATATTTTTTGTACACCACGTGCTACGTCGTAATGTTCTTGACCAACAATGTTTGCATCCAAAATGGTAGAAGTAGAATCGAGCGGGTCTACCGCAGGGTATATAGCAAGCTCCGAGAGGGCACGGGATAAAGTTACCGTGGAATCTAAGTGAGCGAATGTAGTGGCAGGCGCTGGATCAGTTAAGTCGTCTGCAGGCACGTATACAGCCTGTACAGAGGTTATAGACCCTTGGGTGGTACTGGTAATACGCTCTTGAAGCTCACCCATCTCAGTCGACAAAGTCGGCTGATAACCCACAGCAGAAGGAATACGACCAAGCAGCGCTGACACTTCAGCGCCCGCTTGAACAAAACGGAAGATATTATCGACAAACAATAAAACGTCCTGATGGCTGACATCGCGGAAATATTCTGCCATAGTAAGTCCCGATAAAGCCACACGTGCACGGGCTCCCGGAGGTTCGTTCATTTGACCGAACACGAATGAAGCTTGTGATTTTTCTAGTTCTTTAAGGTCTACTTTGCTGAGGTCCCAACCGCCTTCTTCCATGCTGTGTTTAAAAGCATCACCATATTTCATGATGCCTGCTTCAATCATTTCACGCAGTAGATCGTTTCCCTCACGGGTACGCTCTCCCACACCAGCAAATACGGATAAACCACCATATCCTTTTGCGATATTATTAATTAATTCTTGTATCAAAACGGTTTTACCAACTCCGGCTCCACCAAACAATCCAATTTTTCCTCCCTTTGCATAAGGCTCAATCAAGTCAATCACCTTAATTCCGGTAAATAAAACTTCTGTTGCTGTACTTAAATTTTCAAAAGTTGGAGGTAGGGCATGAATCGGACGACCGCCTTCTTTACTCACTGCTGGTAAACCATCAATAGGATCACCGGTTACATTAAACAAACGACCATTGATATTTTCACCAATTGGCATGGCAATGGCTTTGCCAGTATCTGTAACTGTAGTGCCACGTACTAAGCCCTCAGTACCATCCATTGCAATAGTGCGCACACTATCTTCACCAAGATGCTTCTGAACCTCAAGTACAAGTTTATCGCCATTGGGGCGAATAATTTCTAATGCGTTGAATATTTCAGGAAGCGTTCCCTCAAATTGAACATCCACAACGGCGCCAATTACCTGTTTTACTTTTCCTATAATGGCCATACTTTTAAATAAAGATTTAATCGTTTATAAATGTGTTGCTCTGAAATTGGTGTCAGAACAGATATAAATTGGCCGCAAAAGTAAGGGTTTGAACCATTAGCTGTAGAAACTAGTACTAATTTTTTCCGGAAAATGAAAAGGATATGCTTATAAATTAGTGGAAACTTACATCTAAAATCAAGTATCTCTTTATTAACATGGGCCCTCGTAGCAACTTTCAAGGCAAAATCAACATTCATCTTAATTGTATTTGTTGATAACAATCGCATTAAAGTCGTATTCTGCAAAAATTGTCAAATGCTTAAATTGCCAATCCACCACATACACTCAGCACCTGTCCTGTAACATAAGCACTCATATCACCAGCTAAAAATACAACTGCATTGCCAATGTCTTCGGCTTTGCCAAAACGGCCCAGTGGAATATTTTTCATAAATTCATCTGCACCATTTCCATCTTTTAGATAATGAGTCATATCGGTTTCTATAAAACCAGGAGCTATAGCATTGCAACGCACATTTCTGCTTGCTAATTCTTTTGCCACAGACTTTGTGAAACCTATGATACCGGCCTTGCTTGCAGCATAGCTACTCTGACCTGCATTGCCACCCAAACCCACAATAGAACTCATATTGATGATACTTCCGGCTTTTGCTTTCATCATGGGACGTATAACCTGCTTGGTCATATTAAATACACTTTTGAGGTTTAC
Organism: uncultured Parafilimonas sp.; assembly: GCA_937892395.1. GTDB lineage: Bacteria > Bacteroidota > Bacteroidia > Chitinophagales > Chitinophagaceae > CALAGJ01. The sequence continues at coordinate 16,768 of CALAGJ010000017.1, read as the reverse complement.
TTGCATTACTTCATCCCACTGATCTGGGCTCATACGAAGCAGTAAGTTGTCCTTACTTATACCTGCATTATTTACACAAATATCTACTGTACCAAATTCTTTTATTACATCCCCTACAAACTGCTCACAAGCTTGAAAATCGCCTGCATTACTCTTCCAAGCTTTAGCCTTTACGCCTAAGCTTTCTATTTTATTTACAACTGCTGCCGCTTTTTCTGCACTGCTATCGCTCACATAGCTTATGGCTACATGTGCTCCATGCTCAGCCAGTTTTATAGCAACCGCTTCGCCAATACCACGGGCTGCACCCGTTACAATTGCAATCTTATTTTCTAATAATTTCATAATTCTATTTTTGGTGGCCAAAAATAGGGAAAGGGGTATTAAAAAAATGATGTAGATCTACAGTCAAAGCAGATAAGCTCAGTTTCTTTTTTTGCACTTTATAAACCCTAAGCTTGACAACTATACTTTATAATAGCTCAATTTTTTCTATTAAAACTTGTCTGGGAGCTTTCTACATGTTGGAATTGTATATTTTTTCCCGGCAACTAAAAATACTCGATTACACGAATATCCTTACTTTGGCCGCTAAATCTCTAACGAAATAAAACTTATATGTCTGAACTAAGCGGTTCCAAAGGTCATCCAAAAGGTTTATCAGTATTATTTGCCACTGAAATGTGGGAACGGTTTAACTATTATGGCATGCGTGCCATTTTAGTTTTATTTATGACCAAAGCTTTATTATTTGATAAAGTATTTGCAAGTAACTTATATGGTAGTTATACAAGTCTTGTTTACCTTACACCGTTAGTGGGTGGTTTTATTGCAGATCGCTATTGGGGCAACCAACGTTCAATCATTTCCGGAGGAATACTAATGGCTCTGGGAGAATTTATTCTTTTCTTTTGTGCATCTACTTATAGTACAAATGAATCTCTTTCATCCGTCTTGTTCTTTACCGGATTAGGTTTTATGATTGCGGGCAATGGTTTTTTCAAGCCAAATATTTCTTCAATGGTAGGCCAATTATACCCGGCCAATGACAAAAGAATTGACCCTGCATACACCATTTTTTATATGGGTATCAATGTGGGTGGAGCCATTGGCCCCTTTATTTGTGGCTTAGTGGGGGACACAGGCAACCCTGCCGATTTTAAATGGGCTTTCCTAGCAGGTGGTATTGGCATGACTTTGAGTGTAATAATCCAGTTCTTATTTCACAACAAATATGTGAAAGGCCCGGATGGTAATACACTTGGTCTCTTGCCTAAAGAGTCACCTGCTATGGCCACAAAACCTATAGTTGTGTTAGCAGGCTTGTTGGGTTTTACTGCTTTATTGATTGGCTTGCTTTATATTGATGCAAAGGTGGTTAGCTATCTAACCTATTTACTGATAGCAGCCGTATTATTAATTGCATACTTGATTTTTGGTGATAAAACTTTGAGTAGTGTTGAAAAGCAAAGAATAGCTGTCATATTTATTGTTGCATTTTTTGTTGTATTCTTCTGGAGTGCTTTTGAACAAGCAGGCGCATCACTAACATTTTTTGCTGAAGAACAAACAAATAGACAGTTGGGCAGCTTCACTGTGCCTTCAAGCTTTTTTCAATCACTCAATTCAATTTTTGTAGTAACGCTTGCTCCATTGTTTGCTTGGTTATGGATAAAACTTGGCAAAAAAGAACCTGCTTCGCCCACTAAAATGGCTTGGGGTTTATTATTGCTTTGCATAGGCTATATATGGATTTCATTTGGTGTCAAAGATGTTCAAGCAGGCATTAAGGTGAGTATGATTTGGCTTGTGGGTATGTATTTCTTACACACCTGCGGTGAGTTATGTTTGTCTCCTATTGGATTGGCTTTGGTAAATAAATTAGCTCCTCTAAAATTTGCCTCATTGCTCATGGCTGTTTGGTTTTTAGCAAATGCTGCTGCTAATAAACTTGCCGGTGTGCTCAGTGCCTTATATCCCGATGGCAAAACCACCAATTTTGCAGGTTACGAAATGAATAACCTCTATGATTTCTTTTTATTATTTGTAGGCATGAGTGGTATAGCTGCATTAATTTTATTTCTCCTAACAAAAAGATTGCAGAAAATGATGCACCAATCATAATGACATTCTCTTTTTTTTGAATTTCTTTGTATTGATTAAGTAAAGGGTTAAAAATTTTCAACTCAAACCGCTCAAGTCAGAGTCAGTATGCAAACCGCTTCTAAAAAAATCATCAATGCCTGGTGCATGTATGATTGGGCAAACAGTACTTATAATTTAGTAATTACAACTACATTTTTCCCCATCTATTTTACTGCCGTTACTAAAAATTTTTTTGGTAGTGATGAGGTTCCTTTTTTAGGTCGCACCTATCTAAGTAGTTCATTGTACAATTACACACTTGCAGCTACTTATTTTATAATTGCTCTTTTCTATCCGGTACTGGCTTCTATTGCAGATAGTAGAGGAAACAAAAAAATGTTTATGCGTTTTTTCTGTTTTATGGGAGCAATAGGATGCAGTGCCTTGTATTGGTTTACCGGAGATAATATAGGCTTCGGCATTTTCAGTTTTATGCTTGCTGCCGGAGGCTGGGTGGGTAGTCTGGTTTTTTACAATGCTTTTCTTCCCGAAATAGCAGCTCCAGAAGACAGAGATCGGGTAAGTGCAAGAGGTTATAGTTTTGGATATGTGGGTAGCGTATTGATGCAAATCATTGGTTTTATACTTGTATTAACGATTACCTCTGATCCATTTACTGCTCCCAGAATTACATTTTTATTGGTTGGCATTTGGTGGGTGGCTTTTGCTCAAATTACGTTTAAACATGTACCTGAAAAGCAAATTAAAGCTGCTGCCAGAGGCAATATTATTCGAGAAGGAGTTCAGGAAATGAAATCTGTATATTTGAAAGTAAAAGAAATGCCAGTTTTGAAAAATTTTCTAAGGGGCTTCTTTTTTTATAGTATGGGTGTACAAACGGTAATGCTTGCTGCCACACTATTTGCTGCAAAAGTTTTGTTATTGGAGGATACTAAATTAATCATCACTGTTGTTATCATTCAGTTGGTTGCTATACCGGGTGCTATTATAATGAGTAGGCTTGCAAATCGTTTTGGAAATATTATTGTATTGCTGGGTGTGGTCGTATTATGGATTGCAATATGCATAGCAGGATATCAGGCTGCAGAGTATAAAGAAAATGGAGGAGATCCGGAATATTATTTTTATGGATTATCAGTGGCCGTTGGACTTGTAATGGGTGGCATACAGAGCCTAAGCAGAAGTACGTTTTCCAAAATGATGCCTCCTACTAAAGACACCGCTTCTTTTTTTACTTATTATGATTTTACAGAAAAGATTGCCATAGTATTGGGCATGCTATCTTTTGGCTATATTGAGGAATTAACAGGCAGTATGAAGTACAGTTTGCTGAGTTTGATTATCTTTTTCCTTTTGGGCTTCATTTGGTTGATGTTGGCTTTGGGAAAACAGAGAAAAATACAACAAGTATGATGTATTGCATTCAAAAGCATTCCTAAAAATATTATTTCAAGAACTTCAATATCTCCTCACTATCCGGTGTTACTTTACTGCTGAAATGCTTTAGAAGATTACCATTGGCATCAATTAAGAACTTATTAAAATTCCAAGATATTTCTGCATCTAATACACCATTTTCAGATTTATTGCAGAGGTATTTATATATGGGTGTTGTATTAGTTCCTTTTACATCTACACGAGTTGTGAGTGGAAAGGTTACTCCAAAGTTCTTGATACAAAATGATTTGATTTCTTTATTGTCTTGATATTCCTGGCCTCCAAAATTATCAGAAGGAAAACCTACGATTACTAATTTGTCTTTGTGTGTTTCATAAAGTTGCTCTAAGGCTTTATATTGAGGGGTATAGCCACACATAGAAGCTGTGTTTACAACCAAAATCATTTTTCCTTTAAAATCTGCAAAATTGATTGTTTCACCATCTATTGATTCTATAGAAAAATCATAAATTGATTTTGCAACTGTTGGATTTGAGGCAGCCTGTGTTTCGGGATTTTTATTCATATAAAATGCACTTAGCATGGACATAGAAAATAAAAGCACTATATTTTTCATAAAATAATTTTTTACTAATAACAACTCATAAGCAAATATGTTTATTCCACTTCAAAACAACCAATATCCGGAGTTTGATCACTCCTTCTTCGCCCAAGAATATCAATAATTACTGTAGTTCCAATACCATTATTATTACATGGAGAAACTGGACTCAGAGAAAAATCAAACACATTATTTTCAAAATCTATCAAATTGAAACCAGGCTCAGTATTGTTAAGGCTATTTTCAAATTGTACACCAGCTTGCTCAGCACTATTACTATAAAATACATTCAAAAAATTAGTATTCACCCCTGCACCAGCTACCGCAGTAGTTATTTCATTATCCACCAAACCACCAGATCCGTAAAATATACAGTTTGTAAAATTGCCACTTAAGGCATATTGATTCAATTGATCATCTTGATCAGTTAAAAATGCCACAGGTCCATCATGGGCAATCAAAAAATTACTATAAGTAACGACGGTACAATGGGTAAAATTGTAAGCCCCTCCAGCAAGGTAAATATTGTTTATTTGGCAATTACTGATCTGACAATTTATGGCATCAATATTACTGTTTATAGCGGCAATACCGTAAGCTAACTGGTTATCAATGACACAGCCATTTAGTCTTAATTGCGGTTGTCCATTTCCTGAAATTTGAATGCCCGATATTCCATTTATTATACTTACATATTCCAATTGATTGTTGTATGAACTCTTACTAAAAATGATACCAGGCCAGCTGCCCGGGAATGTATTGTAAGGTTCGTCCAATCTGCTACCCGAAAAACGAATACGTGTACTATCATAAAAGTTTCCTGTGGCCCGAAGGCTTCCATTTACTAATAATGCAGCATTTGCATCAAAATATATTGATGTGCCTTCGGCAATAGATAATGTAGCCCCTTGTGCAATGGTTAGTGGGCCCTGTACAACTATCGGTAAATCATTTGAAAAACTGGTATCACTCAATATTGTACCTCCCTTAAGCCATCTGGCATTTCTTCCCTCTGCATTTAATTGTACAAATTGTTGGTTATTATTCCAGGCTATGCCAATACTATCCCTAACTAAAAAGGGTAACACCATGCCAGTAGGAGGAATGAGGGTAGATACAAATACATAGATACTATCGCCTGCGGCAATTTCAATATTTGAAAAACTTTCACCTTGCACCCCATTTACATTCATCAGAAAAACTGAGTTACTTCCACCTGATAGACTTAAAGAGTTAAGTAAAAGCTTTTGATCATTCCCATTAAATATTTTGAAAGATTGGGTAACGGATCCACTGCCGGTAAATAATTGTCCAAAGCTCAGTGTATCTGTGGATGTAAAAAGTAAAGCATCCTTACTTGATATGATATCCTCTTTGCTACATGCAGATAAAATGGAAATCAAAATTGCAGTCCAAAGGGTAGTAGTACTAAATAACTTTTTTGCCATCCGGTCAAACATAAGGCAAAGAAAAATCATACATCATTTACTCAAAAATAAAATGTAGTTTAGAGTTCATCAATGTCAAAAATAGTACCTCAAAATATGAAATAGCTCCAAGTTCATATATCCAGAATTATGCAAAAAATTGCCACAATTTCAAAGCCCAGCAGCATCAAATACTTCTATGCTTCACTATACAGTACTTGCACCGTGTGAGGTGTTTGCTGTACTAACACAATATTTTTTCCTGCTATCATACTGTCCAGCAAGGTTTTATTATAATGCCTGATGGTGAGTAGTTGCAAACCTTTTTCTACCTGCACATCAAAATGAAAACCAGCTGCAGCAGCCAGTTGTGCTGTTTTTTCTGGACGGTCATCAATGCATACTTGTATGCTGATGGCACCAGTTTGAATGAGGTTTGGTTTTATATGATGCTTTGCAAATATTTCATATAAATCACTCATTGGTTTTTCGCCCACAAATGAAAAATCGGGACTACTCAAATGGAGCAATGCCTGATCCTTTTTTATGATGATAATTGGCGGTAAATCCTTTACCTGTTTTTTATAAATAGTTGTACCAGGTAAAGTTGGGTCAAAGAAACATTTTACCAACAGTGGAATGCCTTTGTTTTGGAGCGGTTTGATTGTTTTAGGATGAATAACCTGAGCACCATAATAGGCCATTTCAATTACTTCATCAAAGCTCAGCTCAGGCATGAGTTGCGCATCCGGAAATTGCTTAGGATCTGCATTCATAACACCGGTTACATCTTTCCAAATAGTTTGGTTTTCTGCTTCTAATATGTTTGCAAAAATTGCTGCAGTATAATCACTACCTTCTCTGCCAAGAGTGGTACTCTCATTTTCATCAGTACAGCCTATAAAACCTTGCGTTACAATGATATTGGCTTTTTCAAAAAGCCCTGAAGCACGTTCTTTTATTTGCTTACTACTCACCTCCCAGTTGATGCCTGCATCTCTAAACGTACTATCAGTTCGTAAAACATCTCTTACATCTAACCAATTATTTTGAACACCTGCTTCATTTAGGTAATGGCTGATAATGATAGTACTCATGAGCTCACCGGCACATACTATTTGGTCGTAGTAATAGTCATAAGATCTTACAGGTTTGTCCTGTATCAGCCATTCTACTTCTGTAAAAACTTCTTTTATGTGAGCTTCACAATCATTATATCGGGTTACTAATAAATATTTAGCAGTGCTTAAATGTTGTTGCTTTATGCTGTTAAATAATAGCAAGGCTTCTTCCTTATTCCCTTGATAAAAATTTTCTACTACTTTTTCTAATGCATTAGTAGTTTTACCCATTGCAGAAATGATAACGACCAATTGGTCACCTGCATAGGAATCAATAATTGTTTTTACATTTTGAATTCTTTCAAAACTGTTTACACTGGCACCTCCAAATTTGAAAACTTTCATCTGTTTATTAAAAATATTTTAAATATATTTATAAAATCATACAAAGATAGGTTATAGCAATAAAGCAAATTTGCTTACACCCATTACATTTGCACTTTACAAATTATTTACCATTATGACTGTAAATCGTCGGATACTGACTTTAGATGAATTTACCATTCAGCAGTTTCGTACTATACCAAATGCCACCGGAGAGTTAAGTACTTTATTAAGAGATATTGGTCTTGCAGGCAAGCGTATTAATACAGAAGTAAATAAGGCTGGTCTTGTAGATATTTTGGGTGATGCAGGTGATGTAAACATACAGGGCGAAGAAGTAAAAAAATTAGATGTATATGCCAATAATCAATTAATTGGAGTTCTTCGTCATGGTATAAGTTGTGCAGGTATTGGTAGTGAAGAAATGGATGATGTTGTGGTGTTTGATGATGAGGTTAGCAATAATAGTAAGTATGTGGTCATGTTTGATCCTTTAGATGGTAGTAGCAATATTGATGTAAATGTGTCTATTGGTACCATATTCGGAGTGTATAGGAGGGTGAGTGAAATAGGTAAACCTTGTACAAAGGAAGATTTTCTTCAACCAGGTGTGCGCCAGGTGGCAGCGGGTTATATTGTGTATGGTTCATCCACTATGTATGTGTATGCTACACGGCGGGGCGTAAATGGGTTTACTCTAGACCCATCAATCGGTGAGTATTGCCTCAGTCATCCTGATATAAAAGTGCCAGCAGATGGTAAAATATATAGCGTGAATCATGGCAACTATTATCAGTATGATAAGCAGGTGCAAGATTATATTGAATGTTGTCAAAAGAAAACAAAGGATACAGGTGGTCCATATACGAATCGCTATGTGGGCAGTATGGTAGCAGATTTACATCGTACATTAATTAAAGGTGGTATCTTTTATTATCCTGGCACTACCGGCAAGCCTGAAGGTAAACTCAGGTTGATGTATGAGTGCAATCCCTTTGCTTTTATCATTGAAGTGGCGGGAGGTAAAGCTACAAATGGTGCACAGCGTATTCTCGATATACTACCTACCAAACTACACCAACGTACGCCCCTATTTATTGGAAGTACCAATATGGTAGATGAATGTCTTACTTATTTGCAAGCCTAATGGTTTGTAGAAAATTATTATACACCATTTTTATATATATGCTGACATTTTTGATAATAAACTTCAGTTGAATAATGTTTAGCAAAACAGGCATACATTTTTTCTTCTAAAAGGGTTTGATTTTGCATAGCAAGGTTGCGTATTTTATCATACCATTTTTCTACATTCATTTCTTCTGCTATAAATTCAGGAAAATCATTTTGTATTTGCCATACCACTTCTCCGGTATTAGAAGCAATAAAGGGAAGGCCCTGAGCTAAATATTCTATTAATACCAATGGCCCTGATTCAAATATAGAACAATGTAAGGCCATATCATATTGATATAAATGCTCTTGCACATTTGTGATATCTGTTTTTATTGTTATATTTTTTATCAATTGATGTGCATCTATGTACGTTAGTACACGGTGGTAATAGGCTTCATCATTTATATGACCAATGATGGTAAGATGCATATTTCTTTTGCTCTGTTGAATTGAGTATTTAAGCACATCTATAGCAAATAGTATATTTTTATTTTCAGTAAAATTTGCGGTAATCAATAATTGTATGGTATCATTAAAACGATGAGTCTGTTTCAAACCCTCTTGTTTCAGAATAGTATTTTGGAGCAAAAAAATCTGACGCTTTGGTAGCATTAGTTGCTTGTTTGCCCATGTAGTTATTGAATGGGATACCGCAATGAAATTTATAGATTGGAGAATTTTTTTTTGTTCTTTGCCTACGGCAAATGTTTCATTGTAAGCTCCATGATGTTCCTGATAAAATGTCTTCCCCTTTATGCCGCCCATTTGCATTGCCAGCCATACGTATCGCATATTATGATAACCATGTATATGTAGCACATCATACTGTCTGAGAAGCCGATTAAGTTGCAAAATTTTTATTGGATTGTATTTCCATTTTCTATGCAAAACAATGAGTCTTACATCTTTATGTATTAGAGATGAAAGTTTGCCTTTTGCTACTGTTGTAATAATATCTACAGAATGTCCTTTTGCAGCAAAAAGAGCAGATTGTGTAAGTAAGATTCTTTCTGCACCTCCCGATTCCAAACGGTCTATTATATGCACTATCTTATACATGGGTTGCTGCACCGTGTGAAGATAAGCTTTTGATAATTCCTTGTTTTTGCATCATCTAAATAAATTTATTTACATACTTTCTATATCCATGTTTGTAATAAGATGCAATACATTTGCACCCATGCCATCAAAGGTTGTCAAAGCCCATGTAGCAGTACTTGCTGCCAATGTATTTTTCGGTATTAATTTTCTTGTTGTAAAGTATGTGGTACCTGCACCCCTGGCCCCTATTACACTAAATATTTTAAGGGTATGTGGCGCACTCATATTGTTCTGGTTGCTATATGCTATAAAACCAAACAAAGCGGGCATTCAGCTAAAGCATATACCACGATTTTTAATCTGTGCCATTACCGGTGTGGCCATCAATCAAATACTATTTATAAAAGGGCTTTCACTTACTAATACTACGCATGCATCACTACTAATACTTGGTACTCCTATAGCTATCACTTTCATAGCCGCTATTGTGCTCAAAGAAAAAATTACGGTATTAAAAATGATTGGATTGGGCATGGGTATAGCCGGGGCTACTATACTTATATTACTCAAAGAAAATAGTAAGGAGGCGTCAGATGTAATTACCGGAGACATACTTATTCTACTCAATGCTATTTCTTATGCATTTTATTTAGTGCTAGCGAGGCCACTGATGCAAGAGTATAGTGCAATACATGTAACCCGTTGGGTATTTACCATTGGTGCGTTTATGATGATTCCCTATGGGTGGAGTTCTTTTATTTCTACAGATTGGCATGCAATAAATACCATTCAATGGGGAGCCATATCAATGATAGTAATATGTGGTACATTTCTAGCTTATTTGTTTAATATTTACGGAGTAAAAAACATAGGCCCCGCTGCTACCGGAGCTTATATTTATACCCAACCAGTATTTGCCACTACATTAGCAATGATATTTGTTGGGGAATCCTACAGTGTATTAAAATTTCTTGCAGCACTGCTTATATTTTCAGGGGTGTACCTTGCAAATTTTTATAAACCAATAGCTGTTCGATAATTTTTTATGGAAGTTTTTGTAGTACTATTTTGGATTGATAAAAATTATAAGCAGCATTTAGCATTTCAAGCAAGAGTGGCCAGTCGCCTGCAGCCATTTTTGATACCTTGTATGTTTTTGTAGCGTCAATGATGATTTTGCCATCTTCCACTTTGCTTGCGTTTATAAAATACTTGATAATGTAATTTATTCTTATTTCAGGGCTTGTTTTATCATTGACTCACCCCCCAAATCATTTTATCTTTTTTAGGGAAGCTGAAGCAATAAAACTGTTTTACTGCTTCATTAAATTCTTTCCACTCATTCACTGCACACTTCACTGCAAATACGCTACAGGTAGGCATATCGTCTAACCTCACATCTGCAAGCGAGTTGGCAAAATGAGTGATGCCGGGATTATGTGCAAATAAGGCAACGGATTCATTATTATCACTGATATTATTGACAGCCTGTTTAAATGAATCCACTCCTGCAAGGTATAATTCAGGCAGTTCGGATATAGATTGTTTTTGTAAACCAAATGCTTCTGCAAAGAAAAGAGCAGTACTCTTAGCACGCAGTGCTGTACTGGTATAACAGGCTTGCAGGGGAATATGATTTTCTAATAAACGTTTTGCCATCATTGGTGCATCATGTATACCTCTTTCATTCAGAGGCCTGTCATGATCGGTAACAGATGCATCATCCCAACTACTTTTGGCGTGTCGTATGAGTATTAAGGTTTTCATGAAAAGACATACTGCTACCTACAGGTGCAGGCAACAGTATGAGTTTATTGATTTTTTATTTTGCCGCTGCAAATCTTTGAGCCACTTTCTCCCAGTTTACTAAGTTCCAAAATGCTGCAAGATAATCCGCTCTTCTATTTTGATACTTTAGATAATAAGCGTGCTCCCATACATCCACACCCAGTATTGGTGTGCATTTTACATCAGCAATCTCCATAAGTGGATTGTCCTGATTGGGTGTGCTGCATATAAGCAGTGCGCCATCTTTTATTCCAAGCCAAGCCCAGCCACTACCAAAACGAGTCATCCCTGCCTGTGCAAATACTTCTTTGCATTTTTCAAATGAGCCAAATGCTGTATTGATAGCAGTAGCAATGTCTCCGGAAGGTTCACCACCTGCATTTGGTGCTAAACTTTCCCAGAAAAAACTATGGTTCCAATGTCCACCACCATTATTACGAACTGCCGCAGATATATTGCCCGCACGGGCTACTAATTCTTCTAAACTTTTATTTTCATGCTCAGTGCCTGCAATGGCTTTGTTCAAATTGTCAACATAAGCCTGGTGGTGCTTGCCATGATGTATTTGCATGGTAAGCGTATCAAAATTTGGTTCTAAAGCGTCATGTGAATAGGGTAACGCTGGTAAAGTAAATGCCATAAATTTTTTTTGACTTACAAAAGTAATAAGAATCTCTTTAGAGGATGTTATGATTTCAATATAAAAATTCTCTTTATTTAGGTTCTTTCACAAATATTTGCCAAAAAAATATTGTGATTCATCCTAAAAATATTTTGCTCATAGGTGCTGGCGGAAGAGAACATGCCTTATCATGGAAATTAACTCAAAGCAAATTTTGCAATAAATTGTTTATAGCTCCCGGCAACGCCGGTACTGTGCAGCATGGTCAAAATGTACCTATATCAGTTCATGACTTTCCATCACTTCAACATTTTATTGTAACAAACCATATTGAACTCTTGATTGTAGGTCCCGAAGATCCATTAGTTAATGGAATTGCCGATTATTTTAATCATCACTTGCCCGATCTACATGTAGTTGGCCCACAGGCAACAGGAGCCCGTCTGGAGGGTAGTAAAAATTTTAGTAAAGAATTTATGCTACGCCATCATATTCCTACAGCAGCTTATGCCACATTTACATTAGATACAATAAATAATGGCTTGGAATATATAAGCACCCACTCTTTACCAATTGTTTTAAAAGCGGATGGTCTGGCGGCCGGAAAAGGTGTAGTCATTTGTAGTACAAGGGAGGAGGCCAAAACTGTTTTTATTGATATGATTGTAAAAAAACAGTTTGGGGAGGCATCTTCAAAAGTAGTTGTAGAAGAATTTTTGACGGGAATTGAAATAAGCGTATTTGTAGTAACTGATGGCAGTGAGTACAAGATTATAGGAAATGCAAAAGATTATAAGAGAATTGGAGTAGGGGATATTGGACCAAATACAGGTGGTATGGGCTGCATAAGTCCTGTGCCATTTGCCGATGAAGCCTTTATGAAAAAGGTACAATCCCAGATTATAGAGCCTACAATCTCTGGCTTACGATCTGAAAAAATTCCTTATAGAGGGTTTATATTTTTTGGATTGATAAAAGTAGGTCATGAACCATATGTCATTGAATACAATTGCCGCTTGGGCGATCCTGAGACAGAAGTTGTATTGCCACGTCTTGAAAATGACTTAGTAGAATTATTATGTAGTTTGTTTGATGGATCTTTGAAAGAACAGAAAATAAAATATGTTCAAAAATCAGCAGCCACCGTTGTAGCAGTAAGCCAAGGCTATCCGGGTGCATACAATAATGGTTTAGCAATATCATTGCCTCAATCATTCCAAACTTCCATTGTTTTTCATGCTGGTACTAAAATGGTGTTGAATGAATTACAAACCAATGGGGGCCGCGTACTTGCAGTAACATCATTTGGAAATACAATAAAAGAAGCGGCTGCTTTGAGCAATGGACTTCTAGAAAATATTGCTTTTGATGGTATGTACTATAGAAATGATATTGGGTATGAGTTTAGTTAAATAAAGCGGAGTTGTATTCGGATATTTGACTTCATATTGAATAAGCCTTTTCGCTAAGCAATCATTTGCAAATGCCATATATTTTTACTTTCAACTTTTTTGGGCGATGTAAACTATACAATAAATACAAAAAAAGTATTTGAGTACTATAGAATTTTATTTCCTTGTAAAGATTTTATTTGCACACAAATGATACCATCATGAGCGATCAATCAGTGTATTACGGAGATTATTTGCAGTTAAATAAAATATTGGAAGCTCAGGAGCCTGTAAGCTTCATAAAACCACAAACTTATGCTCACGATGAAATGCTTTTCATAATTATTCATCAGGCCTATGAATTATGGTTTAAACAAATACTTCATGAAACTTATTCTGCCATTACAATTTTTAAGCAGCCTGAAATTAATGATAACACCCCCCAATTACAAACAGTAGTACACCGATTGCAGCGCTGTGTTACCATTCTAAAAGTACTGGTACAGCAAATTGATATTATGGAAACCATGACACCCATGGACTTTCTTGATTTTCGTGATATGCTACGCCCTGCATCTGGTTTTCAGAGTTGGCAATTTAAAGAGTTGGAAGCCTTGCTGGGTCTGCGTTATGAAGACAGATATGGACAAGATTATTATATCAGTCAGCTTCGTCCAAAAGAAATTGATATCATAAAAAAAGCAGAGCAGGAGCAGTCCTTATTGAGCTTAGTAAATGGCTGGCTGGAGCGTATGCCATACTTTGATAACTCTGACGAATGGGAAACAATGGAAAGAGAAAATGTTGACAATATCCATCCTTATTGGAGCAACTACAGGCGTTGCTACGCAGAAAGTCTGGCAGATGCTGAGCTGAAAAATTTTGATAATTTTGATGCAGTATTTTTAAAAGATAATCCAAAGCGAAGATTATCTGCAAAAGCAAGTAGAGCTGCACTGTTCATTATGATGTATAGAGGTTATCCAATATTACATTTACCTTTTCAGTTGCTCAATACATTTCTTGAAATTGATGAACAGCTAAGCACTTGGAGATACAGGCATCTAAATATGGTACAACGCATCATTGGTAGTAGAATTGGTACTGGCGGTAGCACAGGTGGGGATTATTTGCAAAAAGCATTACAAACTCATTATATATTTAAGGATATAGCTTCGCTCACTTCTTTTTTGATAGAGAGAAAAAGGCTGCCAAAATTGCCAAAAGCTGTAGAAGATAAGTTGGGTTTTAATCATTGATGCATGATTTCCCTTGCATGCGTTTTTATAATCTATTTCCAGTAAAATTCTTCAACGCGGATTTTCAGTTGATTTTGCAATCAAAAGTTCCAAAATAAGATCATGCTTTAAGTATCTTATGCACCACATTTTCAAACAAATGAATGTCAATAATAAAACCCTGCTTTAGCGGATTTCTGATAGAAAACATAGCTGCTTTTTAGCAACTAAAAAAGGCTGTCTTTTCTTTTGAGACAGCCCTTTAAAACTCAGGTATTAATTTTATTCAGCAGTTTCATGCCACTTTTCCGGCGTACGCCATAATGCACTCAAAAGCAGCTCACGCATAAAGAAAAATTCTTTTGGAAGTCGGTCATATAATTTTTCAAATAGTTCTTCATGACCCAGCAATTCTTGTTTCCAAATTTCCGGATCTATATCCTGCAAAGCATGAAATTTTTCACGTGGATAATCTTCAAGACCGGTCCAATCCATGTCTCTATACCTTGGCCTCCAACCTATAGGACTTTCTACTGCGGAAGATTCTCCTTTTATACGTCCAATAATCCATTTTAATACACGAAGATTTTCTCCATATCCCGGCCACATAAATTTTCCATTTTCATCTTTTCTAAACCAGTTTACACCAAATATGCGGGGTGCATTGGGCAAATCTCTTCCAAACTGTAACCAATGATTAAAATAATCCGCCATGTGATATCCTAAGAATGGCAACATAGCAAATGGATCTCTACGCACCTGGCCAATTTTTCCAAATGCAGCAGCTGTCATTTCACTACCCATAGTAGCAGCTAAGTAAACACCAAAATTCCAATTGAAACTCTGATAGACCAATGGCACTCCGGTGCTTCTACGACCACCAAATATGAAAGCTTCTAATACTACTCCATCTTTATCATCCCATTTATCATCAATGGCGGGGTTTTGTATAGATGGTGCAGTAAATCTGGAATTGGCATGTGCTGCAGGCTTATCACCATTTTTATCGTGAGGCACACCTTGCCAGTTAATCAATCCGTCAGGAACTTCTTCTGTCATTCCCTCCCACCACACATCATTGTCATTGGTAATAGCCACGTTAGTAAAAATACAATTGGATTTGATGGTTTCCATGGCATTTGGGTTTGTTTTATAATTTGTACCCGGTGCCACACCAAAATATCCCGCTTCAGGATTTATAGCATGCAATTTTCCATCTTCTCCTTTATGAATCCATGCAATATCATCACCAATTGTAGTTATTTTCCAACCATCCATTGCGGTGGGCGGTATGAGCATGGCAAAATTTGTTTTGCCACAAGCACTTGGAAAAGCAGCTGCCACATAAGCTTTATGACCAGAAGGTTCTTGGGCTCCCAATATCAGCATGTGCTCTGCCAGCCATCCTTCTTCTCTTCCCATTGCACTTGCTATACGCAATGCGAAACATTTTTTTCCTAACAATGCATTGCCACCATAGCCACTGCCATAAGAAATTACCAATTTTTCCTCCGGAAAATGAGAAATATATTTTACAGTAGGATTGCAGGGCCACTTTACATCCTGCTGTCCTGGCTGCAATGGTGCACCTAATGTGTGCAAACATTGAACAAAATCAGAACCGATAAAAGGCATCACATGCTCACCCATGCGGGTCATGTGTTTCATATTTGTTACTACATATTCACTATCTGTAAGCTGCACACCGTATCTGGATAAATGAGAACCCACAGGGCCCATACAAAAAGGTATTACATACATGGTACGGCCTTTCATACTCCCTCTGGTCAACTCATCCAGCGTTGATTTCATTTTTTCAGGCTCCATCCAGTTGTTGGTAGGGCCTGCATCAGGTTTGCGCCTAGTGCATATATAGGTACGATCTTCTACACGAGCCACATCGCTGGGGTCGCTAAAACATGCATAGCTATTTGGCCGCTTGGCCTCATTGAGTTTAATAAATGTACCCTTGGCTACCAATTGAGCGCACATAGATTCATACTCTTCCTGGCTTCCATTGCACCAATAAACACTATCTGGTTCAAAATGTATGGCCATTTTGTCAACCCATTCTCTTAGATTTTTTTTTGCTGATGATAACATGATGAAACGAATTTTTAAGTATTCAAATAAGTATTAATTTGATTTTTAATGTAGAAAACCGTGTATAAAAACTAGCAATCGATTAGGGAGCAAAAATAAGAGTTGATGCATACCGCAAACGATTTATTTCCAGAAATTGTATAAAGACTAAGTATGACCTATTATTGTGGCAACCTAAAAACAAAAATGCATTGATGATGCACCGTGTTTTTTGTATTTTGTGTCTAATCATTATTTGTGCTGATTTGCCAGCGCAGAATAACTATGTATATACACAATACACACAAACGGATGGTTTACCTAGCCACACCATTTTAGATGTAAAACAAGACTATGATGGTTTTATCTGGATTGCCACCAGCAACGGAGTAAGTAGATATGATGGTAGAAATTTTGTAAATTATTTTGTAGAAAATGGATTACCGGATAATG
>CALAGJ010000016.1 GCA_937892395.1 uncultured Parafilimonas sp. | reverse complement strand
TGAAGAGATATTTTAAAGCAACAAATGCCGCAAAAACAATTTATGCAGAAGTATTTGGATATGATTTTGGCATTAGCGCTTTTGCAGTAAACACTTATAAATCAACTGACCAAGGAGCCAGTTTCACCATAGTAGACAAGTTAAGTTTTACTGATTATACTCCTGATTATGGATCCGCCCACATGGCCTATAATAGCAACGATGTTTTTACGGTATATATTTCTCTTGGGGTAGTAGTTACTACTAAAATAACAGAGGCCTCTGTCGATAAAAAAGTATCATTTGTAAACGGTATCACTGGCACCTGTAATCTGAAATCAGTAAACCTTGGAGGTTTCGTAACCATGTATATGTTGATCAATAATAGGGATGTTTACCGCAGTACCGATGAAGGAACCAGTTGGGTAAAAACAGGCTCACTGCCTTTTACCTCTTGGAATAGGTTTGATGTGTCACAAACTAATGCATCAAATGTATTTGCAGGAGCAGTAAATGCCATACGAAGTTATAATGGAGGTGGCAACTGGACTACAGTAAATGAATGGTATGAATATTATTCAAACATACCAGGTAAACTTCATGCAGATATAATGGAGATCAAGCAATTTCGCTTACAAAACACAACGCCCTTTGCCATTATTAATAATCATGGGGGATGTGCTATTTCTTATGATGACCTCATAACTACAAACAATCTATCACTCAGTGGCTTGCATAATGCTCAGTATTATGATGTCATTACCAATCCGGCAAAAACAAACGAACTATATGGGGGTACACAAGATCAGGGCTGGCAAATATCTACAGCAGCTTCTAACCCTGGTGTATTGAATATGACCCAGCAAATAAGTGGCGACTTTGGCCATCTTGCTCTTACAGGAAATAATCAGCATTTTTGGGCAGAATATCCCGGCGGTTGGTTATTTTATTATTCAAATCCTGCACAAAAAATAAACCCGGGAAACTGGACCTTACCCGGCTCTGAAAAGCCACTTTACGGTTGGATTTTACCCACAGCACCTGTTTCTAAAAATGAGGATGGAATATACATTGCCGGTGGAAATATAACCGGTGGTGGCGGCTCATATTTAGTGCGGGTAGATGCTGTTGCCAATGGAAGTTCTGTTAGTTTTAATGCAGCACAATTCAACTATAATTTCAAGGCAGCCAGTGGCGGAAGTGCTGGAATATCGGCTATTGAGCCATCAACAATAGATACAAAATTAATTTATGTAGGTACAGAAAATGGTCTTTTTTTCTACACAAAAGATAGCGGCACCACTTGGAAGCAATCCTCTTTGGGCACGGGGCCCGGACCCTGGTATTTGTATGGAAACAGCATATATGCCAGTAAAAAAGACAAAGAAAAAGTGTGGTATGCAGGAAGTGGATATAGTAATGCACCCGTATGGGAAAGCAGTAATGGAGGAAGTACATTTACTGCCATCAGTGATGGACTACCGCAGTCGCTTGTTTATGAAATATGTGCAAATGATGATGAAACATTACTATTTGCAGGCACTTCTGCCGGCCCTTATGTGTATGTAAGGGAAGAAAAAAAATGGTATAGCCTTACAGGAGAGCAAACACCACTTCAAGAATATGTATCTGTAGAATATATTTCAACTTCACAAACAGTACGCTTTGCAACATTTGGGCGAGGTATATGGGATTTTAAAATTACAAACCTTGCTTTACCGGTTTCATTCAGCAGGTTTACCCTTACTCCTCAAAATAATAATGTAATACTTGATTGGGCTACAGCATCAGAATTAAATACATCACATTTTAATATTGAGCGTAGTACCAATGCCATCAACTTCACCACAGTAGGATCAGTAAATTCAAAAGGTATTTCTAGCGGAGCATCCTATGCTTATACTGATGCAAATGTGTTCAGCATTCTAAAAGAAAAAGATATCTATTACAGAATAGTATCAGTAGATAAAGATGGAAAACAAACTACAACAAAAGTGCTGTCTGTGCAGAATAAAGTCAATAAACTCATAGCAACACTTGCCCCCAATCCAGCAAAGAATGAATCAACATTAAGTTTAAGTAATTTTTCGGGTAATGTAAGTATTGTAGTTACTGACTTACATGGCCAACAAATCTGGAAGACTATAACCACAGCAGGGCAAGTAAAAATAGACTTAAGCCATTGCGCTGTTGGCACCTACTTAGTCATTATAAAAAATGCTAAAGAAACACGAACCTTAAAGTTAGTGAAGGAATAAATTGATTAGTAATAAAAACGCCGGAAAGCACCGGCGTTTTTATTTTGTATTTTAAAGAAAGTCTTTGGTAAGATTAGTTGTACTCACTTTTAGATTTTGCCAACCATATCTTCAGGTTTTACCCAAGCATCAAATTCTTCTGGTGTTGTATAGCCAAGTTGCACTGCCATTTCTTTGAGCGTTGTACCTTCTTTATGCGCTTTTTGTGCAATTTCTGCTGCTTTATAATAGCCAATTTTTGTATTTAATGCGGTCACCAACATTAAAGAATTATCAACATGTTTTTTGATATTTGCTTCTATTGGCTCAATGCCTTTTGCGCATTTTTCATTAAAGCTATTACATCCATCGGCAATCAGTCGGGCACTGTGTAGAAAATTATAAATCATTACCGGTTTAAAAACATTCAGTTCAAAATGGCCTGTAGCCCCACCAATATTTATGGCTACATCATTACCCATTACTTGTGCGGCTATCATAGTGAGCGCCTCACACTGTGTAGGGTTTACTTTGCCGGGCATTATTGATGAACCTGGTTCATTATCAGGAATAAATATTTCACCTATTCCACTTCTAGGTCCGCTACTTAGCATACGAATGTCGTTGGCAATTTTCATAAGGCTTACAGCTACTGTTTTCAAAGCACCATGTGCTTCTACAATAGCATCATGTGCTGCTAATGCTTCAAATTTATTTTCGGCAGAAATAAAAGGCAATTCAGTAACTGTAGCTATATGCTTTGCTACGTTTTCTGCATAATTGGTTGGTGTATTTATGCCTGTGCCTACTGCGGTACCACCAAGGGCTAATTCACTGAGGTGACTTAATGTATTTTTAATGGCTTTTATACCATGCTTTAATTGAGCCGCATAACCACTAAATTCTTGACCTAATGTAAGTGGTGTTGCATCCATAAAATGTGTGCGTCCTATTTTTACAATCTGTTTAAATGCTTCGCTTTTAGATAGGAGAGTGGCATGTAAATTTTCCAAAGCAGGTATGGTCTGCTCCACCAATATTTTGTATGCAGCAATATGCATTGCCGTTGGAAAAGTATCATTTGATGATTGAGATTTATTGACATCATCATTTGGATGCAAGTATTTTGTTTCATCTGCAAGACTGCCGCCATTGAGCACATGTCCGCGGTAAGCAATTACTTCATTTACATTCATGTTGCTTTGGGTACCACTACCTGTTTGCCATACTACTAAAGGGAAATAAGCATCTAAAGAACCAGTGAGTATTTCATCACAGACCCTACCAATCATTTTGCATTTATCTTCTGCAAGCACACCAGCTTCATGATTGGTTATTGCAGCAGCTTTTTTAAGGTATGCAAATGCACGAATGATTTCTTTTGGCATTCGATTTATATCCTGCGCAATTTTAAAATTTTCAATGCTACGTTGCGTTTGAGCACCATAGTATGCATCGGCAGGCACTTGCACCTTACCCATTGTGTCTTTTTCAATTCTATATTCCATTCCGGCAAAAATTTTTAGAGGGCAAAGGTAAGGAATGCAAACACTGATGAATTTATAAATGATTAAGTGCTATTCTAGAATAAAAAATATAATAACCAAAACTATTATTACCTCGTTAAGGCTTACGATATTCAATCACCACTTTGGCATTCTTGCTATTATCAGCAGTAAGGAATACCTCATATCTTTTTCCGCCAGTAGTTATTACCATGAGTGCCGTATTAGGCGGTATAGTTCCAAGATTATTGGCCACTATCACAAATTCATGCATTGTATTGGCTACATCTGCACTTATCTGAATTGTAATTGGCTTATTTGTAAGTCTTTTAGAGTTAGCAATTATGCTATTGTTATGATACACTGTAACAGTGTCTCCATCAATCTCTCCATTGTCATACAATTCCACTAAAATATCAGGATTAGTTGTAATAATGGTTTTAGCAAGTGTATTTGTTCTTGATTTAAAAATAGCAGGCGGTGGTGGTAATATTTTTTTGAGTGGTGATGTAGGGTTTATTTTATTTTCACTTCGTGAAATGGTATCCACTGTTTTAGGTATCGGTTTTGTTTTTTGTTGCTGCTGAGGTGGTGGTGTTACTTTGTTTTGGGACACCGGTGGTGTAATAGTTTTTTTCTGTGTTGGGTTATTAGTTGGTGGTACAGTCTTTTTTTGTACAGGAGGTACTACGGGTGTAACTTTTTTTTGCTGTGTAATGACAGGGGGCTTTGTTATGGGCTTTTTGATGAGAAAGTCTTCCTTTTTGAAATCAGATTCCAATACTTTTTCAAGATAAACAGTACCACTGCCACAGTCGGTTTTTGAAATGGTATTTACACTCGTAAAAGTGCCTGACAATATTTCAATATTGCCGGATTTGCTATACTCTAAATTGCAGGTCATGGCACAGGGCTCACTCTTGTCTTCGATCTTTAATTCAATAAGATTGAGTTCTTTAATCAAAACATTTTTATTCTCTTTGAAATAGATGCCTTGCATATTTGCCTTGCCATAAAAAACAGTAGTGCGATAGCTGTATGTCACACCTTTTATAGAATTATTAGATAAGTGATCTATCTGTACTTCGTATTTATATTGCTGTCTGTAAAAACCATACCCAGAGTAAAATGAGCCTCTCCACACTCCGGTTAGTTTTTGTGCAGACAAAGACAGTACGGATATCAGCACACAAAATAGAATAAATAGTTTTTTCATTCAGGGCCAAAAATACTTACCCTCCTTTATTAGAAACCTACGCTTGTAGTATTTTAACAAGATAACGTTTTATATTTCATTCCCTAATTGTACTGACGCAATAATTGTACAAATTCAGGTCGTGTTTTATACATTAAACAGGAGAATTACTACCATATTTTAGAATTGTGCCAGCTAATTTGAAAGAATTCCAATACCGTGGTATATATAATTTTGGATTTTGAATGCAGCGCATCAACCAACCAAGGTATAGCTTGTCCACCCAGTGTGGGATATTGGCCTGCTGGCCCGTAAGAAATGCAATGGCAGCTCCCGTACAAATAATGGCAGGTGAGTAGCTCAAGTTATTTTTAAGCCATGCACCAAGTTTTTCCTGGGTGCCTCCACCAATATTTATCAAAACATACTCAGGCTTTTGGTCTTCAATAGTTTTGAGCAAGGCAGGATCAACTACATTATTTTTATCATACATGGGAGCCAAATAAGATTGATCTGCACGAATACAAAACCCACTGCTGTTTAAGAAATTTATATTTGCCTGAGCTTCTTTTGGTGTAGGATTTACCAAAAGCATTTTTTGGGTATTGGAAACGTCTTTATCTGAAAAAAAAACACGTAGAAATTCCAAACCACTGATGCGTATAATGCGGGGTTTTTTAAAAAGATTCCATAACAAAGACATATATCCACTGTCTGCTATTACAATATCTGCAGTTTTGAGTGCTTCATAATATTTGCAATCTGTTTGTATATTTACTAAGGCCGGGGCTGCTGGCACTACAAGTAGTCCACCCACTTTTAATCTATTCACAACAGTTTGTGGTGGCTCATTAATAAATGAAATACCGAGTATTTTTATTGTTGATATCATTCTTAAAAATGGATGCAAGAATAAAAAAAAGCAGGGAAACAATAAAAGTTTGCCTGCTTTTTCATGAAGCTACAATAAAGTTATCTTACGATAAGCATGGTTGTTTGGCTTAATGTAATATTATCAACTAATAATTTACAATAATAAGAACCGGCAGCCCAGTTACTTCCATTTACAAGTATGCTTTGTTTTCCATTTGTCAAAACAATCTGTTGCATTATTTTGCCAGCACTATTGGAAATGATAAGCAATGCAGATTTTGCTGATGCTGGCACAGCAATATTTACTACAGTTTCACTGCTAAATGGATTGGGCATATTTTGCATCAATGAAGTGGAATTATTATTGCCCGAATTTGATTGAATAGCCGAGTTGTTTTCTAACCCTTCTATTTTTTGTTGTAATACACTGATGGTTTGCTGCTGCTCCTGAATAGCTTTTACCAATAATGGAATCATTTCGATATAATTCAATGCCTTGAATTCGATTGTTTCTGATGGCATTGGTTTGCCTTCCGCTTCATACTTAGTAGCATTTTTTGCTATGGCAGGGTCATTCTTTGTTTCAAAATAAGAATCCTTTATCAAGCCGGGCATCAATTTTTCTACATCCTGAGCCAGAAAGCCCATGCGCTCACCTTTTGGTAAATCCATAAGTGCATAATTTCCTTCCTGCTTGTATTCATACAATTTTGGTTTTAATTGTTGTATGATTTGAAGTGCATTTGGTAGATCACGAATATTTTTCTTCAGGTTTACATCACTGCTTTGGTATAGGCCTGTGGTAAAAACACTACCATTAAAATAACCGGCATAATCACCTACACCTCCGCCCCCATCAGCATATATGCCATGATTATTTTCGGAAGATGTATAAATCCCTGAGGCCTGGCCTGTGCTGGCAAATGCAGCTACAGCATAACCATTACTTAGGGTATTGGCCTGTATGGTATATGAATTACTGGTAGGGTCTGTTTTTTCTGCAAACATGGCAGCACCCAATCCTGTCTTCTGTAAGTAAATAGATGGCAATAAAGCCTGATGATTCTGTACAACTATCCCCCCATATACATTGTCAGCATTTACATCTAAGAAATAATTCGCATCATCCGAGTTGCCAATGCCCACATGAGCAGATGCACCATTAACAAATAGGGCTGGACTAAATCCGGTTCTTCCAGCATAAATATTTCCACCCCAATAGTTTAAATACAAAGTAGACCCTGCACTGTCACTCCTGGCTTGTATTTCATTATTGTCAATTGATAAATTTAAACCACCAGCATCACCGGAAATGATGTATCCCGGAGAGGTGAGAGAAGTTGTGGCAGATCCAATAATCTGGAATCTTGAAATAGGATTCGTAAGTCCTAAACCAAGATTTCCCGCAGAAGTAAAACGCATCCGCTCAATATTATTAGTTCGAAATACCAAACCCTTATTATCTGTTGTACCAAGAAAATTGGTAACAACAGTTGTACCGGCATTGCCAGTTAATGACCATTGTGCCTGTGATAGCAGTGGGAATAAAAAAAGACTACATGCCAGTAAATTTTTAAACTTTCTCATTTTAATTTTATTTTTTAGTGAATAATAAAAACTGCATTCATTTGGTTGTTGGTGTGTTTTGAAGCCACTAGGGCGAATGATTTGTAATAAGCATAGTTTTACATTTAATCTTGTTAATGAAGCAATATCAATCAAAGCAGTAATTAGATGGACCGCTTGGTAGCGGTGTTGAATTGATGCAATAAAAATAAGCCGTACAAAGCTTGTACGGCTATCTTTTTAGTAAACGGTAAATCTTTTTAGTAAACGGCTTCTTTATTTTGCCAAAATACTCAGGTTAATGGTAACAAAATCGCTCATTACAGCACTATTGCCTCCTACACCAAAATCTCTTCTATTAATCTTAAAACTACTTTTAAATAAAACACCATTATCGGAGGTTTCTGCAGTAAAAGGAAAGCTGATATCTTTTGTAATATTTTTTATAGTAAACTTTCCTGTTACTTGATAGGATCCTGCTGTGCTGCCAGCTGATATTTTTGTAGATGTAAAGGAAATTCGTGGGTATTTTGCCACATCAAAATATTCTTCTTTTCGCAAATGATTATCTCTCATTTTGATGCCTGTATTGATAGAATTGGCATCGGCACTGATAGTTATAGATGAAGTACCAGGATTAGCTGCATCAAAATTAATTTTGCCCTGTAAACCTTTAAAACTCCCATCTACATTTGTTCCAAAATTCTTAATAACAAATTTTATAGATGAACCGGTGTCGGAGGGTGTTAGTTCTTTTGCCGTAGAAAAAGAAAATAATACTGATACGATTAGAAAGTAAAGAATTGTTTTTTTCATTGTAATAATTTTTCCTTGATGATGTAATAAATATACTAATGCCATGCCTAATATTAATTGAATCAAAAATGATATGTTAAACCCGCATATACCATCGACGCCTTGTTTCTAAAACGGTCATTATTTTCAGGGATAGTTTGTAAAGGAATTTCAGATTTTATTTCTGTAAATAAATATTGATATCCTGCATAAAAACCAAGATTATTTTTAAGTTTATACTGCAAATAAAAATTAGAATTGAGTGAGCCAATATCATTGTTGCCTATTAATAATACATTAAAGTTTGCGGCCTTTGCAGTTGTAATTGCAGCACTCCTGCTTGCATTTGTATTTCCTCCAAAACCAATACCTATTACATCTATATTAAATCCGGCCTGTAGCCTACTGTTAAAATTATATCCAAGATTGATGAGTGCATTTAGTGCATTCACTTGTGGCTTGGAGGCAAGTATGGAATCAGTAGAAGCCGCTTCGTTTGCAAGATTTGCCGGAGCACTTAAATAGTCTATATCTTTTCCAAAATAACTGGTAAATCGTACACCGGTGCCAATAAAAAATTTCTTTTTATCACCAAGATTCCAATTGTAAATATAAGCCCCAGAAATGCTTGTTTGTGAGCTTCCAAAACCGGCTCCTAAGTTTACATATTGTTCTTTCTTAGCAATTGTTTGTTCCTGTGCTGCGCTTTGTATGGCAATGGGTACAAATAAAATGATAATATATTTTTTCATTTTTTTCTGCTAAATTAGTTGTGGTAAGTAAATGACAAATGTCAGCAGTCTGACAATCATTGAATTATGTCAAATATTAACAAAAGATAAAAACTAAGTAATATTGAATCGTCGCTTAGCTGACATTCATTTTTGCCTTTGGTAAATAATTTTGACGGCTATGCTAAAGTGTTTGTCTATAACATTAGTTGTATTGATTATTATACCAAATAGTCCGCTAAATGCGCAATACAATTGTATGAATTATTTATGTGTAGCAGGCCAAAAAAAATTAGTTATAACTTCAATAAACAACTCAGGGAATGAAAAAACAAAAGATGAATATATTTTGCGTGAGCTACCTTTTAAAGTAGGGGATTCCATTCTTTTATTACATGTTCAACCACAACTTGAGTTGGCAAAACAACAGCTTATCAATACTGGTTTATTTTTAAATGTTGTATTCGAGCCAATAATCAATGGCTCTAATCTTCAACTTGCAATCATTGTTCAAGAACGCAACTATTTTTTCCCATCATTACTATTTGAACTTGCAGATGATGATTTTGATATATGGTGGCATGAGCAAATGCGTGATTTGGAAAGAATAAATTATGGAGCTGCTATTTCATGGAGAAATTTAACAGGATACAACGATCGTATTGTGGCATCATTTTTATCAGGGTTTAGAAGAGAATTTTTTATTTCTTATTCACATCCTGCCATTGACAGAAAGCAAAGGATGGGTTTATCAGTAAGCTATAGTCGACAATCCAATCGAGAAATTGCATATAGTATAATGAATAACCAGTATTCCATTTTAAAGCAAGATGAGTTTATCAGTACAAAAAGTAATCTCAAATTTTCAATTTCCTACCGAAAGTCTTTGTTTGCAAAGCACACATTTGGTATCTCCATAAATAGGCTGCAAGTAGCGGATACTATATTAAACTTAAATCCTGTTTACTTGCCAAGTACATCTGATAATGCAGGATATATTGAGGCCTCGTACAAGTTTAATTTTCTGCATGTTGACAATCGTGCTTATCCTTTGAAAGGAACCGCAATAAATTTTCAAGTTGCAAAAGCAGGAATTTTTAAATCTGATAATATAAAAATGGCATCAGCCAACATTGATTTGCACTATTATACCTCATTATTTGATCAAAAAGTATTTACTAGTAGCAATGTAGAAACTTATCTCTCAGGCGGAGCACAGCTGCCATTTGCCAAGCAAGCAGTATTAGGAAAACAAACCAATCAAATAAGGGGATATCAATTTTACAATTTATTGGGTACAAGTATTCTTCTTTTTAAACAAGAAGTAAAGTGTAGAGCAATAAACAAATCGGTCAAAATAAATTTGCTGCCGGAAAAATTTGAACAAGTAAATTTTCAAGTCTATCCAAAAGTTTTTGTAGATGCAGGAGCTATTCAAAATAAAATGCCGGATACAAATTTTTTGTTAAATAAATGGCTCTTTTCATTTGGAGCAGGTATTGACTTAGTATCATATTATGATTCTGTATTAAGTGCTGAGTTTGTAGCTGGTCCCTACTTTCAACCTGGTTTCTTTCTAAGATGGCAAGTAAGATCGTTTTAAAATAAAATGTTAAAGATATCCAAGATATTTCACTTGTCATTTAGCTGACAGATGTCATTAAATTGTGTGCATAGTTTTACAAGAAAATAAGATATGCGAAGTATAATTTTATTTGTCATCACGATATGCATTGTTTCCTGCAGCAAAAAAACCGCAGACACTCCTTTGGCCACTGTGCCTGAGCGATTAGATATAGAAGAAACAAGTGTGGCATTGAAAGTAGGTGAATCTTTTTCCTTTACGCTTGTGTACTATAATGATATGGGTATAGAAGCCGGATTACCTGGTTCTATTGCTTGGGAAAGCAGCAATACTGCTGTAGCTACAGTTACCCCTAGTGGAGTTGTAACTTCTATATCAGAAGGTATTGCCACTTTGTATGCAAAATATCAAGATGCAGTTGATTCAGTGGTTGTAAATGTTGTTGCAGATGATTTGAGTATAGCCACAATTACCATCAATCCAAATCCTGGTGCGGTACTAATCAACCAAATGATAACATTTAGTGCCGTTGCAAAAAACATCATTGGAGATATCATACCGGGGGTAGTATTCTCATGGAATATTTCCGAACCACTCATAGCCAGTATCAATGAAAATGGAGAGGCCGTTGCTAACACCTATGGAACTACAACTGTAAGGGCTATGGCAGATGGAGTGAGCAGTGCACCTGTTGAATTGCAGGTGATAAGAACGGGAAATTTTACTGGTATGTCAAGTAAGGGATCAGCCGTACTTCGCATTACTGGCGGCATTTTAAAACTTGAAACAAGTAGTGATTTTAGTGTTTCTACTGCTCCTCCAGATTTGCGGATATATCTTACAAACAATAAATCAAACATTACAGGTGGAGTTGAAGTAGCATCCCTCACTCAACGCTCCGGCGCTCAAAGTTGGAATGTAATATCTGGTGTAAGTATTACTGATTATCGTTATGCATTAGTGTGGTGTAAGCAGTTTGGTGGATCTTATGGTGTAGCAGATTTAGGTGAGTAATTTATTAAACAATCTTTATTCGGTACGTTTCTTTGGTTAGTTTTGAAAAAAAATTGATGGATTCTGTAGATAAAATGTTGCTAATAAGAAACTGTAATATTTTCAGATTATTGACACAAGATGAAATTAATGAGTTAGATGTTTTACACGGATTTTTAGAAGCTAAGCGCAATGAATATATTTACTTTGAAGCACAATACCACAATAGAATTTACTTCATCAAACAAGGCTTAATAAAAATAGGCTATATAGGGAACGATGGGAGAGAGCATATAAAAGAAATAATTTCTAAGGGTGATTTTTTTGGTCAATTTACTTTAGAGAAAAAAGAAATGCATGGTGAATTTGCCAAAGCATATAAAGATAATGTTAGTCTTTGTGCTTTTCGTATTGAAGATTTTGAGAAAATTCTTAATAGAAAACCAGATTTAGCCATAACATATAGTAAATTTATAGCTGAGCGTTTACGAAAATTTGAAAACAGATTTATCAATATCCTGCATAAAGATGTCAAAACGAGATTGCTGTCATATTTAGGACAACTAATACTACCTGAATATAGAAATGAAACTTCCATAGAAATTGATAATGATTTAACCCACGACGATATTGCACACCTCATCGGAAGTAGTAGGCAAACAGTAACATCTCTTTTTAAGGAGTTAGAAAAAGATGCTATTCTGAGTTATAGCAGAAATAAAATTATCGTAAAAAATATCCCTTCTGTTTTATCGAATGTGTAGGCTGGTCCTACTATGAAAGATTTTCAATAATACCGGCTATACCCTGACCTCCACCCACACAGGCGGATACCATGCCGTATTTTTTATTGAGCCTTTTCATATCATTCAATACTTGTATGGTGAGTTTGCAACCAGTACAGCCTAATGGATGACCAAGGGCAATAGCACCACCATTTATATTTACAATTTCAGGATTTAGATTCAACTCCCGAATAACTGCCAGAGATTGTGACGCAAATGCTTCATTCAATTCAATTAAATCAATTTGATTCAAAGAAAAATTTGCTTGTTTGAGTACTTTGGGAATAGCTGCAATCGGGCCAATACCCATGAGTCGTGGATCAACACCTGCTACAGCACAATTAACTAATCTTCCTATTGGCTTAAGACTTAAACTGCTCATCAGTTTTTCACTCATTACAATCACAAATGCAGCACCATCGCTGGTTTGGGAGGAGTTCCCCGCTGTAACAGAACCACCAGTGGCAAAAGCAGGTTTCAGCTTTGCCAGTGCCTCAGTTGTCGTATCAGCTCTTACTCCTTCATCTGTGTCTATCACAAAAGATCTGGTTTTTCTCTTTTGTCTTTCATCCAAATAAATCTCCTCAACATTGATTGGCAAAATCCCAGACTTAAAATATCCATTTTCAATAGCATTTTTTGCCTTTTGATGAGACTGAAATGAAAAATAATCCTGATCTGCTCGGGAAACAGAAAAGTCCTTCGCAACTGCTTCTGCAGTGAGGCCCATGCTAAGATAATAGTCGGGTGCATCAGACGCAATGCTGTATGCCGGCACCGTTTTCCATCCAGCAGTGGGTACCATACTCATACTTTCCACACCGCCTGCTATGATGCAATCGGCCATTCCACTTCTAATTTTTGCTGTTGCAATTGCTATTGTTTCCAATCCACTTGCGCAATATCTATTCACAGTTTCTCCCGGTGCATCCACTCCTATACTCCGAGCAGCAATGATTCTACCCACCTGTAGTCCCTGTTCAGCTTCTGGCACAGCATTTCCAACGATTACATCATCTACCAAATTCTTATCCAACTGTGGTACTGAGGCCATAAGCCCTTTGATAACGTCAACTGCAAGGTCATCAGGACGGGTAAATCGAAACCCACCTTTCTTACTTTTTGTAACCGCTGTGCGATATCCGGCAACTATGTATGCTTCAGTCATTTTTAATTTTTGAAATACAAAATTATGACAAAAGTTGTTTAAACAACTAATTTATCTCTATTAAACGTCTTAAGTCATTTATTTATTTGTGTTTTTTTGTGTAATACTCTTACTTTTGCAAAACTTTTTTTCAAAATATTGTAGGAATAAGATGTGAGTTTAACCAGTTCTACCAAACTAATACATTTTATTCAGGGAGAATCAATAATTATTTTGTTGTGATCCTATCTACATGTTTTGATATAATTCTATTTATTCTAAAATATGAAATATACAATAGTTGCCCTCTTTTTGTTTATAGCGAATATGGCGAGTGCTCAATTTTCACTTCATGCATATGGTGGACCGAATCTTACTGATGTAAGTGTTAGAAAGACAGCACAAAAGAATATCAGTTATCAAACAAATGCTGGCTGGCAGGTTGGAACTGGTGTGGAATTTCAAACTTCTCCATTTATAGGTGTATTTGTTCATCTTGGTACATCCTTCGTGCATCGGTCTTTTTTTAAAGATTCAATTGTTACGGATGATTCTACAATTAGTTATTCCATCAGGCCAAACTTTATAGGAATACCTTTCGGAGCTGGATATAAATTTCCTCTTAAAAATGATAGATTAATATTGAAAGTCTATGCTGGATTAAATATCCAACTTGGTTTAAGTGGCCAAGAATACAAGTATAAATATTATTATTTTGACCCGAACATAGATCCCAATGCTACAGATGAACTTCAGAAAGATTTAATTGGTGTTAGAAATCTAAAATTTGGCGACAAAAGCAAGAAGGAATTTGCCTTTGATTACGCATCTACTGATTGGCAATTTTTGTTAGGAACCGGTTTAATGCTAGATAATAAATACGAACTCATGTTGACTTATAACAAGGGTTTTACAAATATTTTGCCAGGGCGTAGGGTCACACCAGAAATTCAGCATTTTAGTTTGATTAATCTCAATTTCAAATATAATTTCCCTACTTCTATTTGGGATCCCAAAAGAAAATAATTTTAGAACAAAACACCAGGTCAAAACCCCGAACCGGGGTTTTTCCATTTAAAAAACAACCGAAAATGAGGAAAGATCAACTTATTTTAAAAATAAATTGAATTTCATTTGTACTGAATACTAGTTGCCACTATCTTTGCGCTCCCCAAACAAAAATTTGGGTTTGATATATGTCGCAGCGAATCAGAATAAAATTACATTCTTACGATCACAATCTGGTTGATAAATCAGCTGAAAAAATTGTAAAAACTGTAAGAGGCACAGGAGCGGTTGTAACAGGGCCAATTCCTTTACCTACCCGTAAACGTATTTTCACTGTTTTACGTTCTCCACACGTCAATAAAAAAAGCAGGGAGCAATTTCAACTGTGTACTCACAAAAGATTATTGGATATATATACAACGTCAAGCCGCACAGTAGATGCATTAAGCAAATTAGATCTACCAAGTGGTGTTGAAGTTGAAATTAAAGCTTGATGAGCTTTTCATAACTTTCTTATTCTATAAAACATCTCTCAATTTGCTAAGCCAAAAAAAAGAGCTCTGTACAAATTTAAATTAATCTGCATTGAGCAGAAAAATATAAACAAGCCCTTCGAGGTTTGTTTACTACCGGTACTTCTGAAGCATAAGGCACACATAAGTGTAAAAGGAAAAGGTCGGTGGCAAACAGGGATTGAATTCCGGTTTTCTTTCACCGGCATGTCCCAATAACCTTGCGGGGGCGCAAACCGCAAAAAGGATGAAAGGAATCATTGGAAAAAAAATCGGGATGACCAGCATCTTCACACCCGATGGTAAGCAGCTTAGCTGTACTATTATTGAAGCTGGTCCTTGCGTAGTTACACAGGTTAAAACCACAGAAACAGACGGCTACAATGCCTTACAATTAGCTTATGGTGATAAGAATGAAAAACATTCCATCAAAGCAGAAATCAACCACTACTCAAAGGCGCAAACTGCACCCAAAAGGTTTGTAAAAGAATTTCGCAATTATTATCAAGAGAAGAATTTAGGAGATACTATTTCAGTTGACATATTCGCCGAAGGCGAAAAAGTAGAAGTAGTAGGCCATACAAAAGGTAAAGGATTTCAGGGCGTTGTAAAACGTCATGGTTTTGCCGGTGTGGGTCAGCAAAGTCATGGACAACATGACCGTCAGCGTGCTCCGGGTTCTATTGGTAATTCTTCCGATGCCAGCCGCGTAATGAAAGGAATGAGGATGGCGGGTCGTATGGGCAATCAGCGCATCAAAATCAAAGGACTGAAAGTTGTAAAGATTTTCGCAGAAAAGAATTATGTACTGGTGAGTGGGTCTATACCAGGTCACATTGGTTCTATAATTTATTTACAGAATTAATCTAAAGCAGTTTCCACATGCAAGCAGAAGTTTTAAATATACAAGGTAATCAAACAGGTAGGAGTGTAGAACTTCCTGATGATATTTTCGGCATAGAACCTAATGATCACGTTATATACTTGGCAGTTAAGCAATATTTAGCTGCAAACAGACAAGGTACGCATAAGGTAAAAACACGTGCAGAAGTACATGGCGCAAGTCGCAAACTTCATCGTCAAAAAGGTACTGGTGGAGCCAGAAAGGGTAACATCCGAAATCCTTTATACAAAGGCGGTGGTACTGTTTTTGGACCAAAACCACATGGCTACGATTTCAAATTAAATAGAAGAGTTAAAGACCTAGCAAAAATTAGTGCGCTTAGTTATAAGGCTAAAGATAATGCCATTATCATTCTTGAAGATTTTGAAATGAATGCTCCAAAAACAAAGCAAATGTCTGATGCTTTCAAGCAATTGAAACTTACAGATAAGAAAACATTGTTTATCACACCAGATACTTTAGAGAATAATAATTTGTACCTCAGCGTAAGGAATATGCCAAAGGTGGAAAGTACTGTTATCACAGACATGAATACATATGACATAATGCATGCTGATGTATTAGTCATTACGGAGAATGCAATCAAAATCTTTTCTGAAGCAGGCGAATAATTTTCAATAAGCGAAATAACTCATTAAGTTATGAAACAAATAGATATACTGATAAAGCCGATCCTTACTGAAAAAGCAAACATTCAGCAGGAGAAGCTGCGCACTTATGCTTTTAAAGTGAATCGCAAAGCCAATAGACTTGAAATTAAAAAAGCAATTGAAAGCTTTTATGGCGTATCAGTTACAAATGTAAATACCATTACCGTACCAGGTAAAGCTAAAAATAAGTTTACAAAGTCAGGATTTATATCTGGTGTAAAGCCATCATATAAAAAGGCTTTAGTTACAATAGCTGAAGGTGAATCAATAGACCTGTATGCAAACATATAGTGCATCCTAAATAGGAATAGAAGTATATACAGGAATTTTTAAAAAATTAAAAAAGACAAATGGCACTAAGAAAATTTAAACCAATTACAGCAGGAAGCCGCTGGAGAATTGGAAATGCCTATGCGGAGATAACTACTAATAAACCTGAAAAAAGTTTATTAGAACCTCAACACAGCACTGCCGGAAGAAATGCACAAGGACGCCGCAGCATGCGCTACAAAGGCGGTGGTCATAAGAAGCATTATAGAATAATCGACTTTAAAAGAGATAAGAAAGATATTGAAGCCAAGGTACTTACTATAGAGTACGATCCAAATCGCTCTGCTTTTATTGCTCTTGTTCAATACACAGATGGTGAGAAAAGATACATTCTTGCACCCCAAGGAATTCAGGTTGGTGGTACGATAATAGCAGGAAATGCAGTTGCTCCAGAACTTGGAAATGCACTTCAAATGAAAAATATGCCACTTGGTACTATGATTCATAATATTGAAATGCAACCCGGACAAGGTGGAAAGTTGGTGAGAAGCGCAGGTTCATCTGCACAGCTTACAAACAAAGAAGAGAAATACGCCATTTTAAAGATGCCATCAGGTGAATTGCGTAAAATTTTAATCAATTGTTTTGCAACCGTAGGTGTTGTTAGTAATAGCGATCACAACTTAGAAACAAGAGGAAAAGCAGGTGCCAACAGGTGGAGAGGTATTCGTCCACGAAACCGCGGTGTGGCCATGAACCCTGTAGATCACCCAATGGGTGGTGGTGAAGGAAAAGCCAGTGGTGGACATCCTCGTAGCCGTACAGGTAAATATGCCAAAGGCGAAAAGACCCGTACACGTGGTAAGGGAAGCGATAAGCTGATCATTCAGCGCCGCAATGGTAAAAAATTAGCAGTATAAAATTATTGAATCAATAAAGACAATACCAAATGGGTCGTTCAATTAAAAAAGGTCCTTACGTTGATCACAATCTTGAAGGAAAAGTATTGGCAATCAACGATGGAAAAAATAAAAAATCTGTCATTAAAACATGGAGCCGTCGTTCTACAATTACTCCAGATTTTGTGGGTCATACTTTTGCTGTTCACAACGGCAATAAATTTATCCCTGTGTATGTAACAGAGTTTATGGTAGGACACAAATTAGGTGAATTTGCTCCTACGAGAAATTTTAGAGGACACTCAGGACAGAAAAAATAATAACAGAAACGGGAATCAAAACCCGATAAAAGTTTAAAATACAATGGAAGCAATTGCTAAATTAAGAAACTATCCAACTGGCCCTCGCAAAATGCGATTGTTGGCTGATGTTATCAGAGGCATGAAGGTAGAAAAAGCCCTCGCCATTTTAGAACATCATCCGCAGCACAATGCTCAGCCTTTATCAAAGCTACTACGCAGTGCTATCAACAATTGGGAGCAGGCAAATAGTGGTGGTGCAGCTGATGCCAATTTGGTAGTAAAAACAATTTTTGTAGATGGTGCACGTACTGTAAAGCGTATGCGACCAGCTCCCCAAGGTCGTGGTTATAGGGTGCGCAAACGCAGCAATCATGTAACTATAATTGTAGAGAATAACTAATTTTAATAAAGAAATAACGAAACATCCTTTATGGGTCAAAAAGCAAATCCAATTGGCAACCGGTTAGGTATCATCCGTGGATGGGAAAGTAACTGGTATGGTAATAAAAAAGATTTTGCCGTAAAGCTGATTGAAGACAACAAAATCAGAGATTACCTAAATGCTCGTATCAACAAAGGCGGCATCAGCAAAATCGTAATTGAGCGTACGCTGGGTAAACTGATTGTTACTATTCACACGTCAAAGCCGGGTATCATTATTGGTAAAGGCGGCGGTGAGGTAGATCGTATTAAAGAAGAATTGAAGAAATTGACCGGAAAGGAAGATGTTCAAATCAATATTCTAGAAATCAGACGTCCTGAATTAGATGCTACAATTGTAGGCGATACCATTGCCCGTCAAATAGAAAATCGTATCAACTACAAAAGAGCAATTAAAATGGCTATTGCCTCGGCACTTCGTATGGGCGCAGAAGGTATTAAGATAAAAGCCAGCGGACGATTAGGCGGTGCAGAGATTGCACGTAGCGAAGAAATCAAACAAGGTCGTGTGCCATTGCATACGCTTCGTATGGATATAGATTATGCAAATGTATTTGCACTTACCGTATATGGTAAAATTGGTCTAAAGGTTTGGATATGTAAGGGAGAAGTTTTAGGAAAGCGTGATCTAAATCCAAATTTTGTAGCAGGAGGTAAGGAAGGTGCTCCTGAAAGAAGAGATAGACCTGAAGGAAGAGACCGTGATCGTGAAAGAGGTGGAGACAGAAGAGGAGGAGGCAGAAGAGGATAATTTCTTCATCTACTCAAAATTGTAAAAAAAGATTAGTAATTCTATCAAATAAAGAAAGATGTTACAGCCAAAAAGGACCAAGCACCGTAAAGCTCAGAAAGGCCGCATAAGAAGTGTAGCTAAAAGAGGTACAACCATAGCCTTCGGTTCTTACGCATTAAAAGCACAAGAGCCCATCTGGCTCAACAATCGTCAGATTGAAGCAGCCCGTCAAGCCATGACACGTGCTATGAAAAGAGAAGGTAATGTATGGATTCGCATATTCCCCGATAAACCAATAACCCGCAAACCTGCAGAGGTAAGGATGGGTAAGGGTAAAGGTAATCCCGAATTTTGGGCAGCTGTTGTAGAACCAGGTCGCATTATATTTGAATGTGATGGCGTTAGTCTGGAAACTGCAAAACACGCTATGGGGCTTGCTGCACAAAAATTGCCAATAGAAACAAAATTTGTAATCCGCAGAGACCTTCAAGGTAAATAATTATAAAAGTATTTTATGT
Organism: uncultured Parafilimonas sp.; assembly: GCA_937892395.1. Taxonomy (GTDB): domain Bacteria; phylum Bacteroidota; class Bacteroidia; order Chitinophagales; family Chitinophagaceae; genus CALAGJ01. The sequence continues at coordinate 26 of CALAGJ010000016.1, read as the reverse complement.
CAAAGAAATTTGAATTTAATAAAAGT